>JAMOMO010000084.1 GCA_027067035.1 Desulfobulbaceae bacterium | reverse complement strand
CGTCAGTCCCGGTCCAATCAGCTGGAACTGGTGGCTTCTTCCGGTTTGTCGAAAACCTACCTGCAGCGGGGCCATGTGGAGAATGAAAAAAACGTGGAAGCAGCCCTGTCCGGCCATCCTGTCTCTATCTTTGACGTGGGACAGGATGACCGGATTATTTATAAGAAACATATGGAAGAAGAGGGCATTAAATCACTTCTCTCGGTGCCCATAAAGGCTGGGGCCGAGGTCATAGGTGTCCTCCGTATTCTCTCCGATGTTCCTCGCTGCTTTACCAGCAGTGAAATTAATTTTGCCGTTATTGCTGCAGAGGTTGGCGGGGGGGCTATCCAGAATGCCAAAACCTACCAGCAGATCACCCTGCTCTTTAATCAGATTGAGGAGAATGAACGCTTTCTCAGTAATATTCTTGACTGTATCAGGCCGCAGCTACTGGTCGTTGATACCAGAAAACACCTGGTTCTGGTCAACAAGGTTCTGCAGGAGGTGATGTCCTGTTCTGAAAATGAACTACTCGGACGTGACTACGACGACCTGTGGCAGGGACTGGAGTGTGATGCAAAGGATTGTCCGGTGAGCAGGGTCCTGAAAACCGGTGAAAGCGCAACCTATATTCATAAAACGATTAAGGATAATGAAGTGTGCTGGTGCGAACGGACCGCCTCACCCATGATTGGTTCTGATGGCAGAGTTGAATATGTCATCGAGGTCATACGTGATATCACGGCCAAAAAGCAGCTGGAAGAAGAGCAGCTGGAGCGGGTTAAACTCCAGGGGGTGATAGAACTTGCCGGAACAGTTGCCCATGAGATCAACTCACCGCTTTTTGCAGCACTTGGAACAGCACAACTCCTTGAAGAAGATCTGGAGCAGCAGGGGGCCATAGATGACATCTGTACCATTGTCCGGAACCTCAAGGAAATAGGGGTGCTGACCAAAAAAATGACCAGCATGACCGGTTTTGTGAGTCATGACTATGTCGGGGATGCGAAAATCGTCAAAATAAAATGATATTTTATAATTTGGTTAACTAACTTGACCAAAAAAGATAAGGAGGAAGTATGAAGCGAATTTTACTGGTTTTAATTGCCTTGACAGGCCTGGTGTTTGTCTCCGGTAACGCCATGGCCATTGATGGCAAGTTAAGTGCAGACAAGGTTGTGGCCGGAAGTGCCATTGGAGTGGAGGGAAGCATCGATCCCGGTCAGGAACTCTTTGTGGTGGTTTGTACAGATAAGCTTTTTTCTGCAAAAGACTCACCCGGTCCCAAAGAGAAAGAACGGTTGATGAATGGAAAGAACGGGAAGAATGCCTTTGGTGACACTGCGATTCCACCGTCATTTTATGTGGTGACCAGTAATCCTGAGGCCCTGGCAACACCAAAGGTCTCTCCTAAAGGGCAGACATCAGGTATTTTTGCCTTTCCGCCTTTCAAGTACAATGTCAAAGTAAACAAGATCAAACCCTGGAGTGCAATAGATCCCGCTGTCCGGGCCATGCTGGGCCCTGTGAACAGTGAAGCTCAATGGAAAATGCTGACTTTCACCCATGAAAACAAATTTGGGATGAATACCATTGTGAAAGAAAAACCGAGCACTGGTGGTAATGCCCGGATGATTATGAGTGACTACACTGCAGATCCTGAGCAGTGGAACAAGGGTGTTTCCGTGTCACTTGACAAGGCTACCGGAAAGTACTCCGTCTCCATGTCACCCTATAAAAATCTCTATCCTGATACCGTTATGGCGGTGTATGTTAACGGGGAAAAGATTGATACATTCACCATTGAAAAATCCGGTTTCTTCTTTAAGACAGGAAATGTCTACATGAATCCGCTGGTTGTCTTTGGCGGGGCGTTTATCATTGGTATTCTCTTTGTTATTATGGGCGCTGCCGGTGGACTCTTTACTGCAGCTTTTCAGATCACTGCCATTGGAACCAATGGTCCCGTCGGTATCAATGCCGGTAATACCATTAAACCGACAAATCTCTTTCTTACTCTCTGTTCTCCCATCAGTGGATTACTCAGTTACCTGAAGGAAAAGCGTTTTGCCTATCCCGTGGCCATTCCATTTGCCATTGGAATCGTGATCGGGGCATTCTTTATTGGTCCCCCACTTTCTGCCAAGTATCTGAATCTTGCAGCATTTAAATTCTATCTTGGAATGATTTGTCTGGTTATCGGTGTCAAACTGTATATTGAATCCCTTCCCCGTTCCATTGAAAAGAAAAAGGCAATGAAGGCAATTGTCCAGAAATTTAATGCGGCGGTGAAAGAGGCCAAGGAATCCGGCAAGGCGCTGGAGCTTGGTTCAATTGAATTTGACAAGTTTAATCCCATTAAATTTGAGATGCGTTTCTGGGGTGAAACCTTTATTGCCAAACCGCTGTTGATGTTCTGTGGTGGTATTGTCATGGGTATTGTGGCGTCTTCTTTTGGTGTGGGCGGCGGTTTCATGTTCATGCCTTTCATGACAACCATGGTAGGATATCCAATGTATCTTGCGGTACCCATTGCTCTGGCTGGAGCCTTCTCCACCTCAGTTGGCGGTATAGCAAAATATGTTATGATGGGCTATCAGCCTGATTGGATCATGGCTGCTCTGATCGCCGCCGGTGCCATGTGTGGTGGTGTGATCGGACCGAAAATTCAAAAGAAAATGCCGGAGATTTTACTCAAAAGGCTTCTTGCGGGTGCCCTGATTCTGACCTGCCTGAAGTATACCGGACTTATCTGGTTTATGCGTTAAGAAGGAAGTATTACTGTATCGGCCACTGAAGGTGATACGGTAAGCGGGCCTGACAATGGGGTGGGGGAGACTCCGCCCCATTGTTGATTTCCGGCTGATGGCTGAAATTTCTACAGTGGACACTTTTCCATGCAGACAGTAAACACCATTCTTGATGCCCTTTATTATGGAATGCTCCAGCCACTGTTCCTGGGACTGAAATCCCTTCTGGATCGTATTTTTCTGGATGGTCTTTCCGCCCTCTCCGTTTCCCGGAGCGGCCAGGTGGTGTTTGTTGCGGTCTGTACGGTGCTGTTTGCCTTTTGTCTCCGCTGGTGGCTGAGGGTTGATGCCAGAGAAAAGGAGTTCCGCAATAAATTTGCATCCCAGAAAGGTGAGCGGGATACCATAGCCCTGCTTCAGGATCCGAAAAGCCGGGATGCTCTCTATACTTCGGCCGATCAGTCCATTGATGAGGATTTTAACACCTACCTGGCCCAGCATTACTTTCGTTATGTTCTGATTTACCTCCTGCCGCTTTTTCTGGTTATGGCCTGGCTGAACAGCAGCCTGGATGAGCGCGTGCTTCCGGTGGTCTCCGGAAAACCCTATCTTTTCCTTTTACCCTCACAGCCGTTTGGCATGCAGGGTGTTTCTGTAACACTGTTGTTCCTGGTGACTTATATCCTTTCCCTTGCTGTCGGCTTTCAGCTGAAGAAGCGACTTTTTAAAAAAGTGAAATAAATTTTATTTGCCCACCGGCCGTATATCGTGCCGCATTTGACTGCCTTGATACAGTTTAACCTTTGCCGGTCATAGCAAATAACAAGAAGCTGCTGCGCTTCAATGGAGTGCGGCGAGGTCTCTTTCAGGAGCTACGCCAGGGGGGATCTCCACC
>JAMOMO010000083.1 GCA_027067035.1 Desulfobulbaceae bacterium | reverse complement strand
TGCCAGTCGCCACATCACCCGGATGGCACATTACTGTGTCATCCTGGGACGTGCCCATGGCATGACGGAGAGTGAACTGACACTGTTTTTTCATGCCAGTGCAATGCATGATATCGGAAAACTCGGTATCAGTGACGTGATACTGCACAAAAGGGGAACCCTTACGCCGGATGAGTTTGAAGAGATGAAGCGGCACACCCTTATCGGTGCTGATATCCTCTATGGTGTGGACAATGAACTCATGAATATGGCCCATCTCATTGCCCTGACCCACCATGAAAAATGGGACGGCACAGGTTTTCCGCTGGGCCTTCGTGAAGAGGAGATTCCCTTTTCAGGGCGTATTGCCGCAGTGTGTGATGTGTTTGACGCTCTCTCCTCCAAACGGCCCTATAAAGAGGCGTGGCCGCTCAGCGAGGCAAAGAAGGTGATCATGGAGCAGAAGGGAATACATTTTGATCCTTACGTTGTGGATCTGTTTCTCGATAATTATGTGAAAGTTGAACAGGTTTACAATAAGGTGAAGTAATTTTATCCTGAATCCGTGAGCATTGGCCGTGATGGGGCCTGTCTCATTTGAACGGATTGATAAAATCGATTTACTTATACTATCTCTTACCAAATTTTCGTCACGGATTCAGGTTTATGACAAAGCTAGAGTTGTGCCCCAGTGATCGTTTCTGTTTTGATCAGAAGTTTGTTGATGCCATTCCGGCTCCTGTTTTCATGCAGGATGCCGAGGGAAATTTTCTTGGTGCAAACAGTGCTTTTCGAAAGTTCTTCGGTATCAGTGAGGAAGTCTCGGTTGCCATTGATCTCTATGAACTTCTGGGGGGAGAGACGGAAAAGAAGAGCCGTGAAATGGACACTAAAATACTCAACTGCGGGGGGGTAGAGACCTTTGAGGTGATGGTTCAGTCACCGAAGAACAGTGAGAGTTCAGTTATCTTTCATAAGGCAGCCGTCACCAGTGAAAATGACATTATTCTCGGAATTGTGACCACCCTGCTGGATCGGACCGAACAGAGGCAGACCGAGCAGCAGCTGCGACATGCGCAGAAGATGGAGGCCATCGGCACCCTTGCAGGTGGTATAGCCCATGATTTTAATAATGTGCTCACCCCGATCATCGGCTATGCCGAGATCATGCGACTCATGGGGGAACGGGAAAAAAATCCCGATGCCACATCCATGCAGTTTGTCAGTGAAATTCTTGTTGCGGCACGGCGGGCCAAAAGTCTGGTTGAACAGATCCTTACCTTTTCAAGGGGCAGAGAGCAGAAGGAGCTGCCTCAGTTTCTGCATCCCATTGTGAAAGAGGTGCTGAAACTGCTCCGTGTCACTCTGCCCTCCACCATAGAGGTGCGGGAGGAGATCGATACCAATTGCGGCATGGTCTCGGTCGATCCGGTGCAGCTGCATCAGGTGCTTCTGAATCTCTGCACCAACAGCTCCCAGGCAATCGGGGATGATAAGGGAGTGATTACGGTGCGGCTGCAGAAGGGTGAGGCTGATATTACAGGCCGGGACTGGGTGGAGTTGACTGTGATTGATGATGGTCCCGGGATTCCACCCGATCTCAGGGAACGGGTTTTCGAGCCTTATTTCACCACAAAGGAGAAAGGCCAGGGAACGGGAATGGGACTTGCCATGGTCCATGGAATTGTGAGTAAGTGCGGCGGGCGTATCGAGCTTAGCAGTGAAGTGGGCAGTGGTACCAGCTTCAGACTCTCTTTTCCACGGGTCCTGCCGGACAACAGTGCCGGTCAGGTGGGAGATGAGCAGGCCGCAGGGCTTGTGGGCAACGAGCATATAATGGTTGTTGATGACCAGACAGCGGTGTTGCGGGTTACCAGAAAAATCCTTCAGACCCTTGGCTATCGGGTGAGCAGCTGTTCATCGTCCCAGGAGGCTCTTGAGCTTTTTCTAAACAGCCCGGATGACTTTGACCTGGTGGTGACCGACCTCACCATGCCCCATCTCACGGGGCTTGAGCTCTGTGTTGAGATACGTAAATGCAGAGAGACGACTCCTGTTATCCTCTGTTCCGGATACGGTGCCAAGCTTTCTGAAAAGAAGCTGAAGGCTGCCGGTTTTGCAGCGTGGTTCACAAAACCGGTGACACTTCAGAAGCTGGCAAGCATTATCCGCACTGTTCTGGATGATTCCAGGGGGACGGATACCGACGATTCCTGAAGGAACTCCCGGCTCAGCTGTTCTGGAGGTTGATCAGGTTTATCTGATCATTTAATGTCCAGAAGTCGTAAATGACTCCAACGAGAAAGAGGCCGCCGGTGAGCAGGTAGATGATCCCTGAGATCCACTTTCCCTGATAAAAACGGTGAATGCCGAAGGCCCCGAGAAAGGTGAGGAGAATCCAGGCTATGTTGTAGTCAACGGGTCCCGGATGGAACTTGATGGAGGCGGTGCGGCTCATTCCGGGGATAAGAAAAAGGTCCACTATCCAGCCGATGAAAAAGATTCCGAAGGTGAAGAAATAGAGAGTCCCTGATATGGGGCGGCCGTAGTAGAAGCGGTGGGCTCCAAGGAATCCGAAAATCCATAAAATATAGCCGATTACCGGCGGGTGGGTCTCTTCAATGTAGTTTTCCATTTTGTGTTCACTCGTGTTGTTCAGATGACAGATAAGCTTATCAGTTCAGCAGTCGCCTCATCTCTTTGACATGCTGCCAGGCCTCAAAAATCCGGTCCTCTGTTATTCTGTTTTCTTCAATGGCCAGCAGGACGGCTGAAACTGCACGCTGCAGAAATCCGGGGTCATATTCAAGGTTATTCCCCACAATAATCATATCCACGCCTGCTGCAAGGGCCAGGCAGACAGATTCTTCAAGTCCGCAGGTGTCGGTTATGGCCTTCATCTGCAGATCGTCGGTGATGATGACTCCCTTAAAGCCGAGTTGCCTGCGAAGCAGATCCTGTGAAATCGCAGGGGAGAGACTGGTGGGCAGTTTTTCATCAAAGGAGTGGTGGAAGAGATGGCCCAGCATCACGCTGTCCACCAGTTTGCCGCCGTCCTGCCGTATGAGTTCCGTAAAGGGGGTGAGCTCTTCCCGCTGCCAGCTGCTGCTGATGTCTGTAAAGCCCTTATGGGAATCGTGTCGTGAGCTGCCATGGCCCGGGAAGTGTTTGAGGCAGGAGAGGATGTTCCGTTTTTTGTGCTCGTTGATCCATATAGCCGCGTGGCGGATAACAGTGTCGGAGACTGCGGAAAAGCTGCGCTCAAGCTTGCCTATCACCGGGTTTTCCGGGAAGACATTCAGATCGACCACCGGTGCAAAGTTGATGTTTATTCCAAGTTCCGCCAGGGTCTGGGCGGTGGCGGCCGCATGGAGAGCTGTGCGGACCGGGTCATCTTTTTCGCCAAGCTCTGCAGCACTTTCCGTTGCCGGAAAGCCTCTCTCAGGTTTGAGCCTGCGAACCCTGCCGCCTTCCTGGTCGACGGCTATGAGAAGAGGTGAGCTGCTGAACTGCTGCAGGGAGGTACTGAGCTCTCTTACCTGAGAGGGGTTGATGATGTTGTTCTCTTTTTCACCCCTGGCAAGAAGCTGATCAAAGAGGATGACCCCTCCCAGGTTTCGCTCCTGAATGTCGGCTGCAATCGGGTGACTC
>JAMOMO010000082.1 GCA_027067035.1 Desulfobulbaceae bacterium | reverse complement strand
TAGGACTGCTCAACGATGATGTTGTTTCCGCCAAAGCTCATTCCAAGATTAACTGATCCCTTTATACCGCTTTTATCAGGAGTAACGGAGTTATCAGCTACATATACCAGACGTACATTGGCGTTGAAGGCATCGCTGAATTTCTGTCTGTAAGTAACACCCCAGACATCTTTATCACCCTCATAAGGGTTTTCAGCAAGCTGTCCCACAAGGTCAACAATATTTCCGTCGGAATCTACACCGGACAGATATACGTTGGTATATGTGGTGGCATACTCATAGATTTTCTTGTCATAGGTAAGAGCAACAGCAAGGCCGCCCTGTTTGTAGAGTACACGAAAACGATCGGCACGCTCATCATCAAGGAACCATGGAGAGAAAGAGGTAGGCATTTTACCACCGGCGATATCAAAGTTTCCTACTTTGAAACCAACAAATGCGTAATCAGACCATACATTGTAGTCGCCTTTGGCCTCAGCGGTGTAATCTCCACCGGTTCCCCAGGTACCGTCAAGGAAACGTACACGGGCTTTCACATAACCACCACCCTCTGTGGTTGCTTTGATTTTAACACGTACACGGGAGTCCCATTTTGTAACGCTGTCACCAATACCGGCATCGTTGTAACGAATACGGGTACGGGCACTACCACTCAGATCAACTTCAGCAGAAGCAACAGTCGCAACACCAGCAACCATCATAAAAGCTGCAGCAACGCAAATTACTTTCTTCATCTCTATTATCTCCTTAAATTTTCGTAACCCTCAAGGAAGGGTACGTCATTTAGCTGCCCGTCAGAAGTGACAAACAACCATATCTACTAATAATCTCTTGAATAGTATCTGCAGCACAAGGCCCTGTCAAGTTTTTTTCACAGGAAGTTAAAAAATTTATACTGTTTCTGTTTTACTCAGGCAGCCCTGAACCTCCATCGACAAAACTCATCCCAAAGACGGAGAGACGACTGCCGCCAGAGCCGAAGAGAAATTCCTCAACAATATCACCCTTATCGGGCTCAACAATAAACAGTCTGCCGTGCATGCTTCCATCGGCGGCAGCTTTGGAATAAAACTGAAAATCCACAATGGAGTCAGGGAAAAGATTGGTGTGCCACATCTCGAAAAATCCATCATCACCCCAGGCAAGACCGCGAACCTGACCATTCCTGTAAAGACGAGTCTTACTCATCATTTCCGGTGAATAGAGCTCATTATCCACAATAAGAATATCCTGATATCCATCATTATCAAAATCAGTGACCACCAGCCGAATGGGGGCCGTATAGGTTTCAAGGAGTTCCCGGCCGCCAAAACCGGAAGGTGACGTATACAGCAGTTGTGAATCAGCGGAATACACAAGAAGCTGTTCTTTTCTATTTATGGTAACTGTTTCCGGGACCTTGTCGGCATCCAGATCTGCAAAGACAAAATCAAAGAGATTTACAGACTCGGGAACACTGACCATCTCCCCTGGCGTGTAAACCCCCTCAGGACCAACACTCAGACGATAAATACCCGGTGCCAAATCACCCCCGAGTCCATTCTGCTGACCTGCCAGGACAACGCCCTCTCCCGGAATTACAAGCGGCCTCAGATACCAGTATACATTTTCAAAAAGCCATTTCGCTCCGGTTTCAGGATTCCACTCCAGGACATAGGAACGCGGCTCCCTGTTTCTCGTGCTGCTGATGTAGATCTCCATGGTCCCGTTGCCATTGAGGTCCGCCACATTCACAGCATGAACATTCAGTCCGCCCGGCAGTGACACAGTGTCCAGATGCTCGATTTTTTTATCCCGCAACTGATATATATAGAGTTTTGTATTGGCACAGAGAAGGATCTCATCCAGCCCGTCACCATTAATGTCCGCGGCCGTCATTCCCTTTGACTGTGTTGGGATAACCGCACTTTTATACTTTTCGGTGGCCTTCACCAGAAGCTCTGTCTGAGAGATAAAATCATCCTGACTGATGGAGAGCCCAAAGCCACTGCTTGCCTTGATGGCCCGATCCGGATGCGGGGTACTGAATCCGGTGACAGGTTCATCCTTTCCGGCAGACTTCCTGTTGACCTTCCGGGAATCTTTCAGTGAAAAAACGGAAATCCCGATTTCATCAACAAGATCATCCAGGGCATTCACCAGCCCGGCAGCTCCCTTGGCAACACGCTGAAACGATATCGGTTCCGTGCTGCCGGGTGTATACACTTCTGCAGATATCTCCACTCCCTGACCCACTTTAGCCAGTGAGCTTTCAATACGGTACAGAGCACTGTCCCGGCCTGCAGCAGACGACTCTTTCATCACCGCATCCATCCCGGAAATTCTGGTCAACCGACTTGCAAGCATCAGTCGCAGACTGTTCCGAAGATAGGAATACTCCCCGGCCTTTTTCACACTGGTCGGGTAAAACACCATCTGTCCGTCTTTCTCCCCTCCGGCATCCGCGGCCAGTAATGGAGAAACACTGATCAAGAGACAAAACACCAAAAGCCCACTCAGAAATCTAGCCATTTTTTTCCTCAATATATGTTTGTACGATTTTTTCGCTGGTCATGGAAGGCAATTCTACCGTACTTCCACAATCATCGCAATCAGCAAAGTTTTCGCAGCATCCCCATGGAATACCTGAAGCCGCACAGTCGTAAAAAAGTCGTGACTACGGAGATTTTCCCTTGACTTCTACCAACAAAAAACCTACTAATATATTAGAGTAAAGTATTTTGTACCAGAGCAAAAAAACAACCCGTAAAGCATCATGAAACGCACTCTTTCCATATTACTGAGTTTACTGTTTATCTGCATCGCCACTGGTGCGTCTGCAGGAGACAGCAGTCTGAAAGAAGGAGAATACAAGCTGCTCGCCTATACCATCAAGAACGGGGACTCAGCGCTCTACAGTTCTGACAACAGCTCAAACAACATCAGTTTTCACAGTCTTTATATCTCTCCGGAAGCCATGGGTACTGTTCTGAACAACGGCAGTTCACTGGAGGCCATTAACAGCAGCAGCTACCAGGGTTTTGCAATTAAAGCAGCATATGCCCCGACTTCAGATATCACCTTTCACAGTTCCCTTGGTCTCACCGACACCCAGGAAGACACCGACACCGCCTACACCGACCGGGTCGGATGGGAGCTTGACCTCGGGCTTGCCTACAGGTTTCTGAATAATTTTGCATACGAAGTCCACTTCGGCTACATGGACACCGGTGAGCTCTTCAAGGAGAGCAACAGTTATACCGACATTGACAACATCACCATTGTCACCAACAAGTTGACCATGAGCTTCTAGCTCTCCACCAGGCTGCTGCCGATCTGATTCTTCCAATTCCCCACAGGCCCACAAAGTAGATATCAGTGCGATTCCGACATGCCTCACAAAGCAAGCAGGAGCTTGAGACATCACTCAGGGAATGTCGCCGCAGACCACACTCCAACATAAATAAAGGAAAGTTAATTCTTTCTCCGGAAATTTTCACAACTGCCGGCAGCGAAACCAACGTTGTTATCAGCCGCTTTTCCATCCTCGACAACACCGGTTCAATTCACATCGGTCCATGGTGCATGATAGGTGCCAGGGCCAGAATATACACCCATGACCATTGCCATCAAAGCAGGGAAGCACTGCTTGCCATCCAGGAAAAACATGGTATCCTGTGGCAGGACAAATATCTGGGAAAAGACGTCTGGATCCATGAAAATGCCATTGTACTCTACCAGGCCACCATTCTTCCCGACGGATTTATTCTGGGCGCAGGATCTGTACTGACCAAAAACCCCGGCCCATACGAGATATGGGCAGGAGTTCCCGCCAAAAAGATTGGAGACCGCAGGGAGCTGTCTCCGACTGAACTCAAGGCCTTTTTCGATACTCCACGCTTCAGCCTGAAAGAGTACCTTCACCTGGACGAACTACAAGACAGTGAATTCTGATCACTCTCCCTCCAGATACCACTGACAAAACGGCAATACCACGATGACCCTTGCGCCCACCTACAATATTCTCATGTATTCCCATGACACCTATGGTCTCGGGCATATTCGCCGTTCCATTGCCATTGCCAGCCACCTCTCAGGAAAAGAGGTTAACATTCTCATACTCACCGGTTCCCCCATTGCAGGACGTTTCACCCTGCCTGAGCAGGTCGACTTTGTCCGCATTCCCGGGATGATCAAAAAGACCAACGACGAGTACCAGTCCCTCTCCATCCGCATCGACCCCAACCAGGCACTCAGCATCCGGAAAAATATCATTTTCGCCACAGCCAAAGCTTTTAAGCCAGACCTCTTCATCGTTGACAAAGAACCACTCGGCTTAAAACGTGAGGTCCTGCCCACCCTTGAATGGCTCCGGAAATCACTGCCGGAAACCAAGACCGTCCTTGGCCTCCGTGATGTCCTCGATGATTCCCCGGTGGTTTGTAAAGACTGGAGTGAAAAGGATGTATACCGCTACCTGGAAGAACTCTACGATGAAATATGGATCTACGGAAACCGTGAGATATATGACCCCATTGTGGAGTACAAAATCCCCCCCACTCTGGAGCCGAAAATATGTTTCACAGGCTATATACCGCGAAAGCAGTGGCCCCGCAGAGTACGTGACAAGATACGGAAACGCTACCGTATCCTTGATGAAGACATCTTTATTCTGGTCACCACAGGGGGTGGAGGTGATGGATGTGAACTCCTCGATCATTACCTCTCCATGCATGATTTTTTTCCCACATCACTGCCCTTCAAGACCCTGATGATTACCGGGCCGTTCATGCCCAAATCCAGCCGGGAAGACCTGAAAAAAAGGGCCAAGGGCTACGGCATCAAATCCCAGCCATTCCATCCCCGCATGGAACAGCTCATTGGTGCAGCCGACCTTGTCATCTCCATGGGCGGCTACAACACCCTGTGTGAAATTCTCAGTCAGCATACCCCGGCACTGATCATTCCCCGTGAGACTCCACGCAAAGAACAGCTGATCCGTGCCCGCAAGCTTACCGAACAGGGACTCATCGACTATCTTCCCTGGAAGGATGTCTCGGCACAGCTGTTGCGGGACAAGATCATGACCATCTTAAGCCGGAGCAACGAATACACCGAAAAGATGGCCGGATTCAAACTCTCAGGCCTCGATACCATGCGCGAACGAATGGAGCATTTCAGAGATAATTCATGAAAAACAGCAGCGGCACCCAAAGTATCGGTTACATCCTGAAAGGCTACCCCCGGATCTCTGAAACCTTTATCTCCAATGAGATCCTGCTGCTTGAGCAATGTGGATTCAGGCTTCGTCTCTTTCCCATGCGACATCCAAGAGAAGACTTCTGCCACGACTCCGTCAGGCAGATCCGGGCCCGGGTCGACTATCTCCCCACGGAACTTCTGCTTGACCTGCCGCGCCTGCTCCTGCCAAACATATTTCTTGCGGTCAAACAACCTGCCCTTTTCAAGCATGGTCTGAGTCTTGCCCACAAACGTTACCGGCGTACCGCCAACCTGGCCACCTTTAAACATCTGCTTCAGGCCGGTTATCTCTGCAACACCCACCTTTTCAAAGACAACTCCATCTCCCACCTTCATGGCCATTTTGCCCACTCTCCCACATCTGTGACCATGTTTGCTGCGCTGCTCTCCGGGAAGAGTTTCAGTTTTACCGCCCACGCAAAAGATATCTACACGTCCAATGAAGAGCAGCTGCGGGAAAAAATCCGACTGGCCGAGTTTGTGGTCACCTGCACCGAATACAACCGCAGATACCTTGAAAAAATCGCAGAGGGACTGAACACCCCCATCCACTGCATCTATCACGGAATCGACCTGAAGCTCTTTTCGCCGACAACTGATCACAGAAAATGCAGCCCACCCTATAAACTGCTCACCGTGGCCAGGATGACCGAAAAGAAAGGACTGCCCACTCTTTACAGGGCCCTTCGCATTCTCAAAGACAAAGGTCTTTCTTTTCAGCACACCCTGATCGGAGACGGCGATGACAAGGACAAAATACTTCGCCTCATCAATGACCTGAAGCTTCAGTCAGAGTGCAGCTGCCTGGGTACCCGTACCCACAGCGAGGTCTTGAAACAGTTTGAGGACAGCGACCTCTTCGTACTGGCCTGTGAAATTGCAAGAAACGGCGACCGGGACGGCATCCCCAACGTCCTGGTCGAAAGTCTGGCCATGGGGGTCCCGGCACTCTCCACAACCGTGTCCGCCGTTCCCGAGATCCTCATCCACAACAGAAGCGGAATCACCGTGACACCATCGGAGCCTGAAACCATGGCCGCAAACATTGAAGAGATACTCCACAACCGGGATCTCAGGGAAAAAATTATTCAGGGAGGTACACAACACACCAGGGAACACTTTAACAACCGGACACTTGTTGCAGCGCTGGGTGACATCTTTCAACAACAGCTGGAACGCAACCGGAAGACCGCCACGCCATCCTGATGCGGATCTGTTTCTACGCACCCTTTAAACCCCTCGGTCACCCCAACCCGTCCGGTGATCTGATCATCGCAACCGGCCTCCACGACTTTCTCAGCTCACGTGGCCACGAGGTCCTGATTGCAAGCAGGCTCAGGTCTCGCTGGATCTTCCTTCACCCCTGGCGCTTTCCCCGGATTATCCTGGCATATCTCAGCGCAGCACGACAGGTACGCCGCTTTGCACCCGACATCTGGCTCAGCTACCACTGTTACTATAAAGCTCCCGACCTTCTCGGCCCCGCACTTTGCAGGAAATTCAGGCTGCCCTACTGTATTTTCCAGGGCATTTACTCCACAAAACAACGACGCAGCATCAAGGGGATGGCAGGTTTCTACCTGAACCGGCACTCCCTGCTGCAGGCCGTCCGGGTCTTCAGTAACCGTAAGATCGACCACACAAACCTGGCACGGCTCCTTCCGGCCAGTCGATTAAGCTACATCAGACCGGGCATATTTCCGGAATCATTCTGTTTCAGCAAAGCTGCAAGAAAGGAGATGCGGAAAAACTGGCAGCTCCAGGGCGAGCCTGTCATCCTCTCCGCCGCCATGTTTCGTCCCGATGTAAAGACACAGGGACTTTGCTGGATGATTACAAGCCTTGCGCGCCTGGCGCAGCAGGGCATCGCCTTCAGACTGGTCATCGCAGGAGACGGCAGTGAACGGAAAGCACTGCTTGCCCTGGCGGAGAAGATGCTGCCTGGCCGTGTCCATTTCACCGGAAAGATAGAAAGAAAAGAGATGTACCGCTTCTACTCCGCAGGCGACCTCTTTGTCTTTCCAGGTATCAGGGAATCTCTGGGAATGGTCTACCTTGAGGCACAGTCCTGTGGTCTTCCCGTGGTGGCCTTTGACAACGGCGGTATCCCCGAGGTGGTTGCCAGGGACACAACAGCACTGCTCACCACGCCATTTGATGAGGATAAATTCTGCCTTGCGGTTAAAGAATTGCTGCAGGACGAGGAACAACGTACTAGAATGGGCAGGGCAGCGGCAGATCATGTCCGTAACAGACACGATCTCCACAAAAATTATCTCCACTTTGAGCAGATCCTGAGCCAGCATGCAGAGTCTCATACCCGGACACAATAATTCGCTCACCATCATCGGCCTGCTGCGTCACGGCAGAACCGTCTGGAATGAAGAGGGCAGGATACAGGGACGACATGATTCCCCCCTTTCAAAGAGCGGCAGACTTGAGGTACTGCAGTGGGCCCGTTTTCTCTCAACACTTCAGATTGACCATATCATTGCCAGCGATCTCGGGCGGGTACGGGAGACAGTGGCCCTGTTGCAGCAGTGCAGGAAAGAAACAGCAGCAGTGAAATGGGAGCCGGGCCTGCGTGAACAGAACTGGGGCAGATGGGAGGGGCTGACCTTTGCGGAACTCAAAGAAAACCAGGGGCAGATACTTGAAAAACAGATCCGCGCAGGCTGGGACTTCTGCCCGCCTGAGGGAGAGAGCAGGAGAAATCTTTTGAACCGGGTTCTGCCGCTTGTCCAGGATATTGCCGCCCGATATCGGAACAGACGTATCCTGCTTGTCTGTCATGAAGGTGTGATCAAATC
Source organism: Desulfobulbaceae bacterium (assembly GCA_027067035.1). Classification (GTDB taxonomy): domain Bacteria; phylum Desulfobacterota; class Desulfobulbia; order Desulfobulbales; family Desulfocapsaceae; genus Desulfocapsa. The sequence goes on along the minus strand of JAMOMO010000082.1, from coordinate 8,328 downwards.
ACTTATTTATCATCTGGCCGGCAGGGCCTTTCTCCCGGAAGAAAAAAAACTCCTCCAAAAGCGCCAGCTTCACCTGCTCACAGCAGAAAACGATCAGCTCAGTCTCGGCCCGCTCAATGTCCTCCCTGCAGCAGGTGGGAAGAACAGATGAAAATTGCCTGTTACTGTCAGCATGTTCTCGGAATCGGCCATTTTCATCGCAGCCTTGCTATCTGTACCGCTCTCGCCGCTGAACATGAAACAGTGATGATACTGGGAGGACCGGACGTTGACCTTCCGCAATCACAGCTGCGATTCTTTCAGCTGCCCGGCCTGAAGATGGATGCGGACTTCTCCGGACTCCTGCCCTGCGATGAAACAAGAGGACTTGAAGAGATCAAGCAGGAAAGACAAGAGCTGTTGCTTGATTTTTTCTCCACTTTTCAACCCGATGTCTTCCTGGTGGAACTCTACCCGTTTGGCCGCAAGGCGTTTCGCTTTGAACTCGATCCCATCCTGAAAGGCATAGAATCCGAGACACTGGCTCCCTGTCTCAGGATCTGCAGCCTGCGCGATATTCTTGTGGAAAAAAAAGATAGAAACACCTATGAGACGCGGGTGCTGAAACAGCTCAACAGTCACTTCGACGGCCTGCTGATCCACTCCGACCCGAGATATATCCCCCTTCAGCAGAGCTTTTCCGCCATGGACAGGATTTCCATCCCGTATCACTACACCGGCTTTATCACCCCGGAGCAGAGCAGGGCTGATGGAGACAGTCTCCGCAAGCAGCTTGGACTGTCCGGGAAGGAGCGCCTTATTGTGGCCTCCATCGGCGGTGGCAGTGTGGGGGAGGAACTCCTGAAAGCCTGCGCTGCCGCTGCAGTGCTGCTGAGACAACAAACCGGAAACATCCACCTGCATATCTTCACAGGACCATACAGCGATCCCGGCCTGACAGAGGAGCTCCGGCAGCTTGGCGGCAACAGTGTCAAGGTCCACGATTTCTCATCCTCCTTTCCACAGTGGCTTGCCGCTGCAGATCTCTCCGTCTCCATGGCAGGCTACAACACCTGCATGAACCTTCTTGCTGCAGAAATCCCCGCCCTGCTCTACCCATTTGCCCAGAACAGAGAACAGCGCATGCGGGTCACGGCATTTACCGGTACAGCAAATTTTCGTCTGCTGGAACCGGAAGACATCCAGGCCGAAGCCCTGGCGGAAAAAATGATTCAGCAGCTCAATTGCCCCCCGCGCTCACATGACATTCGACTCGATGGTGCCGGACAGAGTGCCCGGATGATCTGCAGCCCCCGGCTCTGGAGCAGACCGGCATGAGAGGATTCAGTCCCTTTACAGAATTCCCCTCCGACAGCGCAGAACAGCTCCGCATGGCCTTTAAGAGAGGACTTGCCGATGGAAGCGGGACGGCCAGGATATTCTTCCGCGCCGATGATATCGGGGCTCCTGGCAGGCAGTTCAGTCAGCTCATTGAGCTTTTCACACGCCACAGACTGCCTCTCTGCCTGGCCGTTGTCCCCACATGGCTCACAAAATCCCGATGTAAATCCCTGCAATCACTCACCGGTCCCGCCGGCTCGCAGTGGTGCTGGCATCAGCATGGCTGGCTCCACAGAAATCATGAACGCAGAGGAAAAAAACAGGAATTTGGCCCCGGTCGACCGGCAGCCGCCCAGGTGGCAGATCTTATGAAGGGAAAAGAACGGCTGGAAGCTCTCATGGCTAAAGATTTTTCCCCATTCTTCACCCCGCCATGGAACCGCTGCAGTGCAGACACCCTGGAGGGTTTGAAAAAAAACGGGTTTGCGGCAGTATCACGCAGCAGCAACGCCCGCCCCGAAACACCGGACGGCCTTCCTGATCTGCAGGTCAACATCGACCTCCACACCCGGAAAGAGGTGGAACCGCAACAGGCATTCAAGGCGATCCTTCGGGAAATTGAACAGAGCGTCAGCAGCTCCACGGCGGGTGTTATGATTCACCACCAGCGCATGGATGCAGCTGCTGTGGCCTTTTTAGATTCTTTACTGGAAACAGTCGCAGCAAACCCCTCTCTGCAGCCTGTTCAGTTTACAGATCTCATAGAGGAATAATTGACAAAAAGACAGAAAAGGCGATATGCTTCACATGGGTTATCTGTTCACAGGTATTCTGCTGCACGCCCTGTTTTAACACGAATATTCACGGACAAAAAAGCACAATGCGACAACTGGTAGTACTGCCGTGGAGGCAGTCATTCATAATGTCATACAAGTCAATCAGGGCACGTTTCTTTCGCTCTCTGATTACAACACTGACCCTTGTTCTCGCTGTCTCCTTTCTGGCCTTCAGCCAGATCAGTATTGATATTGCCGATGCCATGCTGGTGTCCGGTGATCCGGTCTTTCAGCGCAGCCTGCTCCAGAGCGGCTATGACATTCTGCCGGACAGTACCAGTCTTGCAGCGTCCCCCAAACAACGCTGGATAGTGGTCCTCTCCCTCCTTGTCTGCGTGGTGGGGATCATAAATGCCCAGCTCATGTCAGTGACGGAGCGTTTCAGGGAAATCGGTACCATGAAATGCCTGGGTGCCCTTGATCGATTCATTGTCCGCATCTTTGTGATGGAGGCCTCCATCCAGGGCTTTGCCGGATCTGTGGCCGGTGCTTTTCTGGGAGGCACGGCAGCCTGTATGGGGGCCATTTTCCGTTTTGGAACTGATATAACGACAATTCTTCCCTGGTCAGGACTCTTCACATCCCTGATCATTGCCATTGCAACCGGCATGCTCCTCAGTTTGCTGGGAGTCCTGTACCCGGCCATAATGGCTGCACGCATGCAGCCGGTGGAGGCCATGCGGGTCGAACAATAGATGAGCAGAGAAATGACAAAAAAACAGATCGTACGGGTAACTGACGTTACCAAGGACTTTGACCTCGGGAAAATTGTGGTCAATGTCCTGAAAGGGATAGATCTTGAGATTGAGACTGGAAAATATGTCTCCATCATGGGCCCGTCCGGTTCCGGAAAATCCACCCTCTTCAATATGATCGGCGGGCTTGACAAGCCGACAACGGGAAAGGTCTTCATTGACGAGGTGGATATTGCCCAGCTGGATGCCTATGAACTGGCCTGGCTGCGCTGTCGCAAAATAGGTTATATTTTTCAGACATTCAATCTTATTCCTGTGATGACCGCCCTTGAGAATGTCACCCTGCCCATGACCTTTGCCGGAACTCCGGGAGAGGCTGCCGTCAGCCGCGGCATGGAACTCCTTGTCCAGGTGGGACTTGAAGGCAGGCATGGCCATAAACCGGCAGAACTCTCCGGCGGTCAGCAGCAGCGGGTTGCTGTGGCCAGAGCCCTTGCCAACTCGCCGTCAATTATCCTGGCCGATGAGCCGACGGGAAACCTTGATCTCAAGACAGGTGAGGAGATCATTTCCCTGCTCAAAGAGATGAGTGAGGAGCAGGGGGTCACCGTTATCTCCGCCACCCATGATTATAAAATGCTCAACGTCTCAGATCAGGTCATCTGGATCCGTGACGGACGGGTTGACAAGATTCAGGATCGTGATGAACTTGAAATCCATACCGGAGGAATGAGCAGCTGACAGCCATGCCCTCTCTCAGACTCCCCGCTTTCGTTGCCGCCCTGATCCTTCTTTTTTCAGTGACTGGGCCAGACTGCTCTTCTGCAGAAGCACAGCTCTCCCTGCGTGAGCAGATTACCCGTCTCAGTGCGGCAGCAGAGCGAAGCACGGGAACCAGCGGCTGCAGCAGTGCTGCGGAATTTATACGGCAGCAGTTTCAGGCCCTTGGGATTGATCCCGGGACATACCGTTTCCTCATCCCGGTTCGTCAGATCCGCGAGGCATCCCTGACGACAGGAGACAGGAGCCTCCCCCTCGATACCCTGCGATACAACGCCGTCACCCCGGAGGCCAGCAACGGCCCCCTGAAGGGCCCCATCTACTATGTGGCAAGGGGTGACTGGTCAGACCTTCAAGGGATGGCCATCAAAGGTTCCATCGTCATACTCGACAGTGAATCCGGCCAGAACTGGCAGCAACTGGCAGCACTTGGTGTCAAAGCTGTTATTTACAGGAACGAAAACAGCCGACCTGCAAAATACATCTTTCAGGAAAAGGAGGAACTCACACCCATCCAGCTTCCCTGCTTCTGGATGGAGGATGAAACCCTCAGCACCTTTTTTCCCGACTTCTCCTTTGAACAGCCCGGTCTCATAGCAGAAGCAGCCAGCCTGACGGCAGATGTTCAGTGGCGGGAGACCCTCTCTGAAACAATCTATGGCATCATTCCGGGAACTGATCCGCAGCTGAAGAAAGAACTCCTCATACTTGATGCCTTTTATGACAGTTCAGGCTTTGTCTCCGGCAGAGCACCGGGTGCCGATGAGGCAAGCTCCATAGCCACCCTGCTGCAGACCGCCGCGGAGCTGAAAAAAAACCCTCCTGCCCGTTCGGTGCTCCTTGTTGCCAGCAGTGGACATAACGAGTCGCTGGCCGGAGTACGGGAGATCCTGTGGAGTATCAGCACCAAATCCAAGCAGTTACGACGTCAGAAAAAATCGATAAAAAAGGCTCTTAAAGAGACAGAGATACACCTTGAGACCCTGGAAAACATTCACTGGCCCCTTCCCGCCAACCCGGAACGTGATGCCCTCATTTCCGCTGCCGTTGAGGAACACCTGAAACTCTCGGTGGATACCATTTCACGGGAACTCAATCGCCTTCGTCTCAGCAAAGACGATGATCCCCGGACAGATGCTGAAATCAGACGCCTCTCCAAGGCCCGTCTTCTCTACAGACGCCTGGGCTGGCGTAAATCCTACCATGACATGGGAGATGAGGAGGCAAAGCTGTTCCAGCAGGCCATTCCAGCATCCATTGCCATCATACAAAAACGCAGACAGGAACTCACCATGCAGATGAGCTGCCTGAAGAGCAGCTATGCATTCAGAAATCTCCTTTCCGACTATGATATAGCGGCCTTTATTTCCCTGCATCTCTCCAGTCACGGCAATGGTCTTGGCGCATTTCACCAGGGTTTTCTCTATTCCCTGAAGGCCAGAGTCAACCGGACAGGAATCTTCTCGGTTATAGCAGACCTCCTTGACCGGACAGCGGCAAGCAGCAGCAGCACAACCCGTTACGTCAACACCCTTCGTCCCAGTCGTCTCCGTTCATGGGATTCCTGGTTTCTTGACAAACCGGCCCTTGGCGGAGAGGTTGCATCCCTCTCCGGCCTGCTTGGAATTACCCTGGTGAGCACCGGCGATGGCCGCGCCGCCTGGGGAACGCCCTGGGACACCCCGGCAAACATCAACTGGGAAAACCTTGAGAACCAGGCCCTGCTGGTGCGGGACATGATCACTGCCATGGCCGAGAATGTCCCCCTCCAGGCCGACAGACTCCCCCGCAACGGTTTTTCAACGGTAACCGGTCGCGCCAACCTCCTTCTGCAGGGAGAACTCTTTGCCGATTACCCCGCAGCAAAGACCGTACTTCTCGCCTATCAGGGAGACCGGAAATACTACAGCATGGTGGACTTTTCCGGTACATTCCGCATAAAAGGGGTTGCCGATAAAAAACATGTACTGGACAAGGTTATCATCGAAGGTTACCGCTTTGATGAGCAGAGCGGACAGGTGCTCTGGGCCATAGACAAGAAAGAAACAGGGAAAAGCAACTACCGCCTCAAGATCAGGAGAAGAGAGGCGAAGACCGATCTCATCCTCTTCAGTTGCAAAGAAACCACCATATTCGGGCTCCTTGAGCCACGGAATTTCAACTACCTCACAAAGGTGGAACTTCTCGACGGCCGACGCGATGCCCCCCCCGCTCACTACTGGTACAGCAGGATTGACACCCGCAACTCCACCATGGCTTCCATCTATACCGAGCCCGGAACCTGGCTCAAGGCCACCCTGTCCGATAATGTGCTGACCCGAAAGATGATCCTCACCAACGGCAGCAAGAAAAACCCTATGGGGCTCGGCTATCCCGTTGATACCTACACGAGCATTAACAACACCGTCTACCACGCCGCCCGCGACATCTGGACCCTGCTCTCCCCGCGAATACATAATCTTGAAAAACACGGCATATATGATGACAAAATAAGCCAACTCGAAAAACGCGGCCTGGCCGCCCTTGCCCGTGCCGAAACCAGCCTGCAGACCTATGATTATAAAAGCTTCAGCAGTGCGGCCTCTGAGTCCATGGCCCTTGCCAACCGGGTCTATGTACAGGTGGAAAAGACCCAGAAAGATGTACTTTTCGGTGTACTTTTCTACATTGCACTCTTTGTCCCCTTTGCCTTCTGCATGGAACGGTTTCTCTTCAACTTTGCCAACATCTACAAACGGATAGTCGCCTTCAGTACCATACTGCTCGTCCTCATTTGCATAATATACCAGGTCCACCCCGCCTTTCAGCTCGCCTACAGTCCCACTGTCATCATCCTGGCCTTTTTTATCCTGGGCCTTTCGCTGATGGTGAGCCTCATCATATTCTTCCGATTCGAGGAGGAGATGATTCTTCTGCAGCGCCGTGCAAGTCACAAACGCCCCGCTGAAATCAGTCACTGGAAGGCCTTTACCGCTGCATTCTTTCTCGGTGTTTCAAACCTCAGGCGACGACGGGTGCGTACCATTCTCACCTGCCTGACCCTCATCATTCTCACCTTCACCATCATGAGTTTCACCACGGTAAAGTCAGGGGAACGACAGAACAGACTGCTCTTCCAGTCAAGCGCTCCCTACCAGGGACTGCTCCTCAAGCGGGTGGACTGGCGCAGTCTGCCCGTTGAAGCCGTCTCCAGTCTGATTGACGGTTTTGAGGATGCAAAGGGTATTGCGCCACGCATCTGGCTCGAAGCCGGCAACCCTGCACAGGCGGTACATGTCCCTCTGCAGAATGGTGCAAACAGTGCCGAGCTTGAGGGGCTGATAGGGCTCTCACCCTCGGAGGCCGACGTCACCGGAATCAATAAACTGCTGCACTCCGGCAGGTGGTTCACAAGCGATGACCGCCTCTCCATCATCCTTGACCAGGACATGGCAGAGGCCCTTGACGTGAAGGGTGACGGCAGTTCGACAATACAGCTCTGGGGCTACCCCTTCACCGTCATCGGTACATTTAAGGGCACAGAATTTGACCAGGCCCTTGATCTTGACGGTGAACCTTTAACCCCTGTCACCTTTCCGGAAGAATCGGGCAGCGAGATAACTGAAGTTGAGCAGGAAGCCATGGAATCAGGCGATGATATCCGTTCCTTTCAGAGCAGATATCACCACATCCCCGCCTCACAGGTTGCGGTTATTCCGGCATCCACCCTGCTCACCCTTGGCGGAAAGCTCAAGAACCTGGCCGTTGTCCCCCAGGGAAATGCCTCCATCAGTGCCACCGCAGAGGCCCTTGTCGACCGTTTTTCCATGGCCATTTTTGCAGGAGAGAGCGATGGTGTCTGGCTCTACAACCAGAGCGACTCCATCCAGTACAGCGGGGTGCCCAATATCCTGATTCCGCTTCTCATCTCCATCTTCATTGTCTTAAATACCATGATCAGCTCTGTCTACGAACGGAAAAATGAGATCTCCATCTACACCTCTGTGGGGCTGGCCCCCTCCCATGTCTCTTTTCTCTTTGTGGCGGAAGCGCTGGCACTTGCCGTCATCTCAGTGGTCCTCGGATATCTGCTGGCGCAGGTCTCAGCTGCTCTCTTTGCAGGGACCAGCCTCTGGGCCGGTCTCACCGTAAACTACTCATCCATGGCAGGGGTTGCAGCCATGGTACTGGTAATTGGAGTGGTACTGCTCTCGGTTATTTATCCCTCCCGGGTGGCGGCACGTATTGCCATCCCTGACGTCAATGCCAATTTCAGCCTGCCGGCACCGGTGAACGACCGTATCAAAATCACCCTGCCGTTTTTCATGAAGTACGAGGAACATGACTCCATCGGTGGATTCCTCTTCAGTTATTTTCAGTCACACCAGGATGTTTCCCACGGCCTCTTTTCCACCGGGCCCGTTGACCTCATATTCAGCTGCTGCAATATTGACGAGATACGCAACCTGGTTACTCGAGCCGAGGAACCGCACAATATCTACTGTACCTACATCCGTTCGAAGGTATGGCTTGCCCCCTTTGATTTCGGTATCATGCAGTGGGTTGATATTCAGTTCTGTCCGGTACAGGGCAATATGGACTACCTTGAGATAAAAGTCACCATGGAGCGCCGCTCCGGTGAAGAGCAGGTATGGCAGAGGATCAACACCTCATTCCTGCATGATCTCAGAAAACAGTTACTGGTGTGGCGCTCCATC
>JAMOMO010000081.1 GCA_027067035.1 Desulfobulbaceae bacterium | reverse complement strand
ACCATACACCTTCCGCAGACGCTGCACATAGCCGGGCATGAAGAGGTCTCTCTCGGCTGCTACGGCATTTTGCTGCTCTTCATCGAGACCGTCAGTATCTCCATCGGTGAAGACCGTACTGACGATTTTCCGATCCACGTTGATTCCATAGACCGGGATACTGTTTTTGCGAAGAAAGTTGAACGTCGGCCTGAAGAGGCGCCAGTCGTAGCGCCACACATCAAACCAGCGTGAGGCGCGAAGAAACTCCGCCTCATCCATGGAATCTTTGTCCAGAAGGTAGCTGTCAAGTGCATCCTGCGAGCTGCCGGGGAACATCTCCATGGCAACGGCCAGATCCAGTCCTTTCTGCTGCAGTCCCTGGATGATCCTCAGCTGAAGGCGATGATCCGCCAGTGAATCGTGGGTTTCCCCTATATAGATCACCCGTTTTTCTGCAAGTTCTGTAATGATCTGCTCAAAGTTTTTTATGGCAGCAGTCGCAGCACCATGCGGCAGTGTTTCCAGGGTGAAGGTGAGGCCATTTCTGCTGGGAGCTGTCTTTTTTTCCTGAAGCCTGCCTTTTTTGAAAAGAAGCGAAGAGGAGCTGCCATAGTGGCTGAGTTTGTACAGGACAGCGGCTGTTTCGTTTTTACTGCTGGAACTGACGGCCACAATGACTTCTTTGGCGCTGAGGGGATTATTCCGGACCTTGAGGGCAAAGCCATCCTGTAATTCCGATACTTCTCCGAAGAGACTGCGAAATGCCGTGCCTGCAGTTCCTAGAAAGATAATGGAATTTTCTGAGAGCTGTTTGTTGCTGACTGATGCGTCATCGGTCACCTGCCAGCCCTGCTGCCCGGCCCATTTAATGAAGGGGGCATAAGGATCGTTTTCACCGTCCGTGTCAGAGCTGATGATCAGTTTCCGTTCCGCCCCCATGAATCGGGCCCAGACCGGTGGGAATTCGCGGTCTGAGATGGCCCTGAAGAGGTCATACTCAGGGTCAATGGCAAAAGAGAGTGGCGGCCCGGTGAGTGTGAGGCTGATACGGGTCTCTTTTTTATCGATCTCCCGGACAAATGTCTGATCGCCTGCCATGGTGGTGACACGAATGGGAAGCAGCAGTGAGTAAGGCTGCTTGGTTCTCTGAACCACGGTGAATGCCAGGGTGGATGTGTCCTGGCTGTCGCTTGTCTCAATGTTCACGGTTTGCAGCATGGGTGCATCTTTTCTGCTGAGCTGTTCGTTGAAAAACCGGGAAAGATCACTCTCAGAGGCACTTTCAAATGCCTCCTGAATATTTTTCCATGAGGCATGCTGCCCTTTGAATGACTTGGCAAACAATTGTAATCCTTTGCGAAAGTCATCGTCTCCCAGCATGGTTCGCAACTGATGGAAAAGCATGGCTGCACGGGTGTAGCCTGTGGCCCGTATGGCCTTTGCCATGGGCTGGTTGTGACTGGCGGAGAAAAATTCATTGAGGGATATGGCGGAGTCAGGTTTGACAAAACTCTGATAGTTCACCAGGGAGGATTTCCGGTGGGCGGCACCTTCGCCTCTGTCTGTGGCATAGCTGAAATCGGCAAGATAACTGGTGAGGCCTTCGCACCAGTTTCCGGAACCCTTGGCAACGGTGATGGAGTTTCCAAACCAGGAGTGGAGGATCTCATGGCCCAGTGAGGTTTTTTTGATAAAGGGCAGCCTGAGTATCTGCTGACCGAGCAGGGTGAAACCGGGCATACCGAACCCGCTGGGCAGGCGATTGGCAACTATGGAAAAATGAGTGTAGGGAAAGGGTCCCAGTTCTTTTTCATAACGTTGAATATATGCCTGTGCAGCATCAAGGTAGCCTCGGCTCAGCTCCTTATCTTCTGTGAAAAACCAGGTGGAAAGGAGAAGATCCTTTCTGAGCATCCGCTGTTCCACCTCATAGGGCCCGGCAGCAAGGGTGATTGAGCGTACCGGTTGTGAAAAGGAGCTGCTCAGTTCAGTCCCTTCCTGCAGGGGGGGATCATCGGATTCGGATATTCCTGTGAATCCGTTGGGGAGGGTTGCAGTGAGAGAGAAGAGCATGGCCTCTCTGGGGATTGGGTGCCAGTTGGATGTGAGGGCGATGCCCCGGGGACTTATAAGGTTGTCGGGAGCATTTTCCGGCACTGTAAAGGAATAGCTGATCTTGAGTGTGAGTCTGGAGTCACTGCCGTAGAGCCCGAAACTGTCCTGTTGCGGCAGGGGCATGATGATGGGCTCTCTGCCCTCAGGAGTCATGGTGATTTTTTCTATATTCATCCCACCGGCGTAGAGATGCCATTCCCTGCCGCTGGGGATGCTGAGTGTTGCCTCTCCCTGCAGAGTCCGGTTGTCCGGATCAAAACGCACCTTCAGGTGATAGCGCGCTGTCTCTCCAAAACAGAGACCTGCCTGGAAGAGGGATACGAGTAAAAGGATTCCTGAAAGTACAGGAAGGGGAAATCTATATCTGAAGACACTGTTCACATCTTTCTCCTTGGGGGCTGATATGGTATGTTGTGAAAAAAATATCTGCTTACCGGTGAACCCGGGCTCAGCTCAACCGAAACAGCTCTTTTCTTAAAGTGGCTTTGCCGAGGATTGGCGGTAATCAGTAACTACTGTGTTCATCCTTTCTACCATACCATTTTTTTTCTTTCCAAAGAAAGAATCATTCTCTATTTATGCATATAAAACTTGTCGCCATAAACGGACGCTTCACTCATTCCTGTCTTGCCCTGTTTCATCTTCGCAATGAACTTGAATTGCACTGTGGCGATGTTTCCACCGAAATAGTCCAGAAAACCATCCGTGATCCCGCCTTTGAACTGCTCCTTGATCTCAGTGATGGCAGCCCCGATGCCATCTTTTTTTCCGCGGCAGTGTGGAATTCGGATTTTGTGGAAGAGCTCATTGTCGACCTGCGTACCCTCCTGCCGGACTGTCAGCTGGTGGTGGGTGGGCCGCAGGCAGAGGTTATCGGGCGGAATCTCGCAGCAGGCTGCTGCACTGTTGTCCATGGAGCCATAGAGGCTGTTGAGGAGCGTTTTTACCGCGACCTTGAAAGTGTCGGGCTGCAGCCCCGCTACGGGCGGTCATTTTTCCACCTCAGGGAGAAGAAGGGGAAGTTTGTGTCACCTTACCGCGAGGATGATTTTGAGACGCATCTGAAGAACCGGAATATCTACTATGAGTCATCCAGAGGCTGTCCGTTTTCCTGCTCCTACTGTCTCTCTTCTGCTGAAAACGGAACAGTCCACAAGGATATTGAGCAGGTGAAACGGGAACTGGACCTGATCATGGCCCATGAAACCCGGGTACTGCGTTTTGTGGATAGAACATTCAACGATCTGCCCGGACGGGCCCTGGAAATATGGAAACTCGTTCTTTCATATGATTGTGATACCCTTTTTCATTTCGAGGTGGCCCCGGATCGTATCTCCGAAGAGATGTTTGATTTTCTGGAAACAGTACCACCCGGCCGCTTTCAGTTTGAGATCGGGATACAGTCAACCAATGAGGCAACGCTGGCTGCCATTCATCGACGGATCGATCCTGAAGTTGCCCGGAACACGGTATCACGCCTTGCTGCCCTGGATACTATTCACCTCCATGCAGATCTGATCCTGGGCCTGCCGTTTGAGACAGAAGAGAGCTAC
>JAMOMO010000080.1 GCA_027067035.1 Desulfobulbaceae bacterium | reverse complement strand
CAATCGAGAACTGAAGGAGGAGGTGAAAAACGGGAATTTCAGGGAAGACCTCTACTATCGTCTCAATGTGATTCACCTGGTTCTTCCTGCCCTTCGTGAGCGTCAGGATGATATACCTCTGCTGGTGGACTACTTTGTGGAAAGCATGGCGGACCGTCTGGGGAAGCCCGGTCTCTCCATCAGTAAAGAGGCCATGCGGCTTCTGGTGAGTCTGCCATGGGAGGGGAATGTGAGAGAGCTTGAAAACACCATTGAACGGGCGGCCATACTCTGCGATGAGAACAGGATCAAGGGCGAGGATGTGCAGCCCGAATCACTTGGAAACGATAAACAGAAGGCCCTGAACTCAGACCTGGACCTGGGGCAGATCATTCCGGCCAATACCGGTCTGAACGATGTCCTGTATGCCATTGAAGACAGAATGCTCAATGAGGCCCTGGAAGAGACAGCCTACGTTCAGGCGCGCGCTGCTGAAAAACTGGGAATCACCAAGAGCCTGCTTCAGTATAAAATGAAAAAGTACGGGATCAAAAAGAAGGGAAAATAGGGACTGTGTCTATTGTGATTCCTTGCCGATACCCCAGTGCAGTTTATTTCTGAGGATGGCAAAGTAATCGCGGTCCGGTGAGATGATGAGTCGTAGAGGGTGCTTGGCCGCAGCAACTTTCAGGGTGTTGCTGTCATCCATGTCCCATGCCGGCTGACCGTCTACAATGACCTGAGCCCTGTGATCATGGCCTTTCTCAAGACTTGTGCGCAGGCGGCTGTTTGGAGGCAGAAGCACCGGGCGTGAACCAAGCATAAAGGGGCAGATGGGGGTGACCAGGATGGAGGCCAGACCCGGATATACCAGTGGCCCGCCTGCTGAGAGATTATAGGCCGTTGACCCTGTCGGAGTTGAAAAAATGAGGCCGTCAGCCTTGTAGGTGTTGATATATTCTTCATCCGCTCTGGTGGAGAGTTGCAGGACACGGTCGAGGGTGCCTTTGGATATGACGACTTCGTTGAGAGCGTAGCGTGAACTGCTGTTCCTGTTTCCAGTACCAAGGGATGCCTTGAGCATCATTCTGTTTTCAATGGTGATGGTCCCCGAGACCAGTTCATCCACTGCGGCTATTGCCTCCATCTCCGTCCGCTCCGTCAGGAAACCGAGATTTCCCATGTTGATCCCGAGTACGGGGATGGAAAAACGTGCCGCCTGATCCGCAACATGGAGAAGTGTTCCGTCACCACCAAGGACAATGAGGACATCAAGGTCTTCAGTTACCGTGTCAATGGTCACTGCAATCTTCTGCTGCTGTAATCGTGCGGCTATGGTCTGCGCCAGTTCACCTGCAGGTGCATAGTCCTTTTTGCTTACAATTCCTGCGTGCGTGAGCGATAAACTGAGGTGACTGCGAAAGGCCTCGGAGATCTGGGGCATGTCAGTTTTTACCGAGTTCTCTGGAGCGTGAAACGGCAGCCTCTACAGCATCCATGACTATTCCTTTAAATCCGCTTCGCTCAAGGACGTGCTGGGCGGCAATGGTTGTGCCCCCCGGGGAGGTGACCATGGCGCGCAGTTCTGCGGGATGTTTTTTGCTCTCGATGAGGAGTTTTACAGATCCCAGGATGGTTTGCAGAGCAAGGGTTTCGGCGGTGGGTCGGGGCAGGCCGGCCTTGATGCCGGCATCTATCATGGCATCGGCAAAGGTGAACACGTAGGCGGGACCTGATCCGGAGAGCCCGGTCACTGCATCAAGTGCTGATTCGTCAAGGATAACGGCCTTGCCGACCTTGTTGAGTATTTCCTCGCAGCGGAGCAGTTCTTCCCGGCTCACGTTGCTGTTGCCGCTCAGGCCTGACGCTGCTTCAAGTATCAGGGCCGGGGTGTTGGGCATGACTCGGATAATTTTACAGTCGTCGCGACCGAGTCCCTCTTCGTAAAAGGAGATTGGCAGTCCTGCTGCAATGGTGATGATCAGGTGTTCCGGGCTGACCAGATCCTTGCTGGCAGCAAGGACAATTCCCATGATCTGCGGTTTTACTGCAAGAAGAACGGTACCGCAGCTGTTCCAGATCTGCTCACTGCTGCTGTGGCAGGTGATGCCGTAGGTTCGGCTCATGTAGTCGCAGCGTTCGGAGTTCGGTTCTGCAACAAGGATGTCATCCTGCTCATAGAGACCGGAATTGATAATGCCGCGAATCAGGGCTTCGCCCATTTGACCGCCACCGATAAAACCAATTTTATTATTCATTGTGGATACCCTTTTAGCTGAAAAGTTTTGTGGAATGTACCATGTCTCGAGGAAACCGTCCACAGGGGAAAACAGAGTCATTGATTCAAGATGAAATATCAAAAAATCCGTGCTAAACTGTGGGGGAGAAACCAGATAAAACAAAGAACTGTTATTTTTAATGGAGTGTTTGTAAATGAAAAAAATTATTGTGGGGATCTGTATTGTTCTGGGGCTTGCCGGCCCGGCATTCTGTGGCTGTATTGAAGGCAACTGTGTCAATGGTCACGGGACATATGAGTGGGCTGACGGAACTCGTTACACCGGAAGTATCAGGAACAAGGCACCGGACGGTGAGGGTGTTATGCTTTACCCTGATGGTGGCGAATACAGAGGTGAAATGAAGGCTGGCGAGCGCAGCGGCAGAGGGGAAATGAAATTCCCCGACGGTAAGACCTATTCCGGTGAGTGGGCCTTCAACCTGATGAACGGCAAGGGGACCATGGTCTGGCTTGACGGCAGAAAGTATGAAGGGGAATGGATGGATGGAATGCACCACGGTCAGGGACGTCTCAGTTACTCCGATGGACGGGTGAAAGAGGGAGCGTGGGAAGATGGCGACCTGCTGGATTGAAACGGGCTTCTGTAGATAACACATTCCCGTGGAGGGTAAAATGATTGATAAAGATCTTCTGGATATTCTGGCGTGCCCCAAATGCAAGGCCGCAGTTGTACTGAATGAAAGCCGGGACGGCCTGATCTGTGAAAACTGTCGTCTGTTTTATGAGATTCGTGACGATATACCGGTGATGCTCATTGATGAGGCAAAGTCACTGGAGGCCGGTGATCAGCCAGGATAATATACTGTGATGGAATTTTCTTTTTATCAGGAGCTGGAAAAGCTTCTCAGGGAGGTGCCGCTGCTGCAGCAGTATGATCTCCTTCAGAGGCTGGCCATAGTTCTGGTCTATGCTGTACTGGCAAAGGTGATTGACCTTGTCCTGATCCGTTCTCTGCGCCGGGTGGCTGACAGGACCAGAATGCATTTTGATGATTTCCTGATCAACTTCTTTCACAGGCCTTTTCTTGTCACAGTCGTTCTTCTTGGAGTGCTCCACGCCTGTGCCGTGGAGCCGACTCTCCCGGGAATGATGGCCCATATTATTCCCAACGGGAGTAAAACCCTGATTCTTGTGGTGTGGTGGGCAGCTGTGTCCGCCAGTCTCAGCAAGACCGACATCCAGGAGGCCAGCCGGATATTCGGTGGTCGCACCATTGATCCGGATATTTTTCTCCTCTTTAAAAATGTCTCACGGATCCTTATTCTCTTTTTTACCATCCTCTGGATCCTTCTTATCTGGAAGGTGAATCTTGCGCCGCTCTTTGCCTCAGCGGGAATTGTCGGTATCGCCGTGGCCCTTGCGGCAAAGGATACCCTGGCCAACTTCTTTGGTGGAATCTCCGTTTTCATGGACCGCGCCTACAAGGTCGGTGAGTATATAATACTTGAATCCGGTGAGCGGGGGGAGGTGGTTGAGGTGGGGATTCGCTCAACAAAGATCCAGACCCGTGATGATGTGATGATCACCATTCCCAACGGGATAATGGCGAACTCCAAGATAATCAACGAATCAGCTCCGCAGCCCCGTTTCCGGATACGGCTTGATATCGGGGTTGCCTATGGAACGGACCTTGACATGGTGGAGGATCTGCTCCTGATGGTGGCAGACGGGAATAACCAGGTGGTGAAACAGCCGGCCCCCAGGGTGCGTCTGCGAAGTTTCGGCGATTCCGCCGTGAATTTTCAGCTGCTGCTCTGGATACGTGATCCCCGTGAAAAGGGGCGTCAGACCCACCTGCTGTTAAAGGAGGTGTACCGCGTATTTTATGAAAACAATGTGTCCATTCCGTTTCCACAGCGGGACGTATATATCAGAGAACAGCAGGTTGAGCAGGTGGATGAGATGCAGGGCAGTGAATAGGTCAGGCAGGAGGCCACAGGGGGCGGTCAGGCGCAGGGAGGTGCTGCACCGTGAGCAGCTTGCCGGATTTGCTCACGGATTCAGCGGAAAATAAAAAAGGGGCAGGGTGTGAAAAACACCCTGCCCCTTTTTCTGTATCAGATACAGGAGAGACCGTCAGGGAGCAATTCCCATCTCTTTCTCTTTTTCATGAACGGCCAGACGGGTCTTGATGGCGGTGTCCGGGATAAGACTCATGGAGTCAATTCCAAGTTCAACCAGGAAGGTGGCAAATTCGGGGAAGTCAGATGGACCCTGTCCACAGATTCCGATTTTTTTGCCACGGCGTTTGGCTGTCTTGATCACCATGCGGATCATGTCTTTTACAGCGTCATCACGCTCATCGGCAATACCCGCGATGAGTCCTGAGTCTCGGTCAAGTCCGAAGGTGAGCTGAGTGAGATCGTTGGAGCCGATGGAGAAGCCGTCAAAGATATCTGCAAAGGCGTCAGCTGAGATGACATTACTTGGAATCTCACACATAACGTAGAGTTCCAGGCCATTCTCACCCTGCACCAGACCGCAGTCTCTCATTACTTCAATGACCTTTTTGCCTTCCTCAGGGGTACGGCAGAAGGGAACCATGAGTTTGATGTTATTCAGACCCATATCGTTTCTGGCCTTGAGCAGTCCCTGGCATTCCAGCTCAAACGCAGGACGATATTTGGGATCGTAGTAGCGGGAAGCTCCACGCCAGCCGATCATGGGGTTCTCTTCCTCGGGCTCATAGAGTGTTCCGCCGGCAAGATTTGCATACTCGTTACTCTTGAAGTCAGAGAGACGAACAATGACGTCATTGGGATAAAACCCTGCAGCAATACGGCCGACACCTTCCGCCACCTTGTCGATGAAAAACTGTTTCTTGTCCTCGTAGGCTCCGGTCTTGGCGTCAATCAGCTCAACGATCCTTTTCTTCTCGGGGTCGTCGGATTTCTTGAGTTCCTCATAGTTGTAGAGTGCCAGAGGATGAAGACCGATGTGGGAGTTGATTATAAACTCTTCACGGGCAAGACCTACACCATCGTTGGGAATCTGGCATTCCGTGAATGCCTTTTCGGGGATGGCAAGGTTCATCATGATCTTGGTCTTTGTCTCGGGGAGATTTCCAAGGTCGGTTTTTTCGACTTCGAATTTGAGCAGTCCCTCATACACGTAACCGGTTTCACCTTCGGCAGAAGATGCAGTCACTTCCATTCCGGTCTTGATATGTTTTGTTCCGTCACCTGTTCCGATGACACATGGGATTCCAAGCTCACGGGAGATAATGGCGGCATGACAGGTCCTTCCGCCACGGTTTGTGATGATGGCACCGGCAATCTTCATGATGGGTTCCCAGTCGGGATCAGTCATGTCAGTCACCAGAACCTCGCCTTTCTTAAAGGTTCCGATGTCCTTTACATCATCAATACAGTGGGCAACACCCTGTCCGATCTTGGCACCGACCGCCAGACCTTCAACAAGTACCTTTCCGGTTTCCTGCAGTTTGTAGGTCTCCATCACTCCCTGATTTGCCTGGGAATGAACGGTTTCAGGACGGGCCTGGACGATGAAGAGTTCACCGGTTCCGACGTTTACGCCGTCACCGTCTTTTGCCCATTCGATGTCCATACCTTTTTTATAATGGTCCTCTATGATACAGGCCCATTTGGCAAGTTTCAGGATTTCGTCATCATTGATGACATAGCTTTTACGCTCTTCTTCAGTGGTGTCGATGTTTTTGACAGGCTCATCGGTGGAGGGGTCGTTATCGTAGACCATCTTGATCTCTTTGGAGCCAACCTTCTTACCGACGATGGGACGTTTTCCTTCCTTGAGAGTTGGTTTGAAAACATAATATTCGTCAGGGTTTACTGCTCCCTGAACAACGTTTTCACCGAGCCCCCAGGCGCCTGTGATAAAGACGGCATCTTTGAATCCGGACTCTGTGTCAATGGAGAAGAGAACACCGGATGAGGAGGAGTCGGAACGAACCATCTTCTGGATGGTGATGGAGAGGTAGACGTCAAATTGTCCGAATCCCTGATGCTGGCGGTAGGAGATGGCGCGGTTGGTGAACAGTGATGCAAAACATTTACGGCAGTTTTCAATGATGTTTTCGTAACCGTGGATGTTGAGATAGGTTTCCTGCTGGCCTGCAAAAGAGGCGTCGGGAAGATCCTCTGCAGTGGCGGAGGACCGTACGGCAACGTCACAGTTCTCGCCATACTTTTTCTCCATGGTTTGATAGGCTTCAATGATGGCAGCACGAAGATCATCAGGGAATTCAGCGTGACGGATGATGTTCCGGCATTTCTCGCCGCGTTCAGAAAGGTTGGCCATGTCCTCAATGTCGAGATCAGCCAGTACGTCACGGATCTCCTGTTCGATTCCGGCCTCTTTCAGAAGATAGCGGTAGGCATAAGCGGTGATGGCAAAGCCATGGGGAACGGCAACTCCTTTTGCGGTGAGATGCTGGTACATTTCACCAAGGGATGCATTTTTTCCGCCAACCAGGGGGACATCTTCGATCCCTATATCGTCAAACCATAGAATGAATTCTTTGTCGTGACCATCGCCCATCGTTATTTCTCCTACTGGAAGTGATTGTTTAAGTGACTAATCCGGTATTTCGGATGTGTCAAAATGTGAAAATTCAGCCTCTATATAAAGGGAAGGCAGACTAAAGTCAAAAAAATCTGATGTGTATTATAAATAAAACTGTCGTTTCGTCAAGTGGCAGAAATTGCTTTCACAGCTTTTTATACCACGAAAAAGGTGAAGAGAAAATAGAAGTATGATACTGTTTTTATAATTTGTTATCGTCTTTGGCCAAAAGGAATCTCAAAGGGGAACACCCGGAGGTGAAAAGTATGTCCCAGGCTGAAAAAATAAAAGAACTGTACCGGAAGTGTCACATAGGAAGGGACCATGCGGAGAGTGATTATTTCGCTCTGGTGCGTGAACTGGTAGCCCTGCGCAGGAAAGAGGGCGGACAGTGGCAGCAGTACCTGGATCAGGTGTATGGCCTGATCATGGATGAGATTATCTGTAACGATGGTGTTCCCGTGTCTGCCGTGAAATTCGGAACGTCCGGCTGGCGCGGTATAATCGGCAAGGATCTTTTTGTCCGTTCAGTATCCTATGTGACTGCTGCAATCCTCGATCTCTACTATGCAGTGGACGGTGAACCCGGGCTTGGTGAGTTTCTCGGTGTTTCAGGCCTTGCTGAGGCACGGCAGCGTGGCTGTGTGCTGGGCTTTGACAATCGTTTTGGCGGGGAAATCCTGGCTGCTGCAGTAACTGAGGTGCTGAGAAAGGCCGGTTTTACCGTTCACTATGCGGGAGAATCGACCACCGGGGTTCTCTCTGCTGCCGTGCTTGAGCTGAATGCCGCTTTTTCTGTGAACCTCACTCCGTCGCACAACCCTCTGGAATACGCAGGTTTCAAGTATAATGCCGCGGATGCAGGTCCTGCAGCAGCGGAGCTCACCAGTCGTATCACTGCAACGGCCCGTGAAATTATTTCCGGCAGGGGATCGTCACTCGTCTCATTTGATACGCCTGTGGTTTCAGCTGCCGAGCGGGATGATGTGCAGCCCTTTGACGCCCTTCTCAGCTGGAAACAGCTTGTCCGGAAAAATAAATCCGTCCATGGTGTGGACTATGAGAAGATCATGACGGATTTTGCAGCTGATGAAGAAGTCGTGGTGGTCATCGATTCAGTGCATGGTGCCAGCAGGATACATATCCCTTCCCTCTTTGAAGGCATGGACAGTGATCGTCTGGTTCAGTTGCGAGACAGCTCTGATGTCACTTTTGACGGCATTGCGCCGGAGCCTTCGTCTGCAAATATGGCGGGGGTTATGGAAACCCTTGGGGGCCGCGGTGAGCCTTTGAAACTCGGTGCCATTATTGATCCGGATGGTGACCGTATCAGATTCACCGACGGGAATGTTGAAATCAGCATGAATCATTTCGGGGCAATGGCCTATCATTTCCTCCATGAGGGCAAAGGGAAGAAGGGAATGGTTGCCAAGACCGTGGCCACATCCAACCTTGCCAATCGTCTTGCCGAGGTCTTCGGTGAGGAGACCTTTGAGCCGCGGGTGGGATTTAAGGAGTTTAAACCGGTGATTGGAGAGGCCCTGGTCTATTTTGAAGAATCAGACGGCATCTCCATCATCGGTCATACCCCTGAAAAAGATGCCTATATCGGTCTGCTGCTGGCACTTGACATGGTGATGAGCAGGAGACAGAATCTTGGCGATTATCTGGCTGAGATAGAAGAGGAGTATGGGGCATATTATCCCGATCGTGATGGTCTGCCGGTGAGCCTGCAGGGAGCAGAGCTTGGTGCGGCCCTTGCGGGACTTGAAAAATACGGAGTGGGGGGTGAAGTCAGCGTTGCCGGCAGCCCGCAACGTATTGCGGAAGTGATAGACATAGACGGCAGGAAGATGATTTTTGAGGATGGCTCCTGGCTAATGATCCGGCCCTCCGGCACTGAACCCAAGGTACGTTTTTATGTGGAGTCACGCACCAAAAGCGGCACGGCGGCACTTGTTGAGGCCGCACGGAGTATGCTTGATGAGGTAGGGCTCCTGGATTGATCCATGCCGAAAACCTGATAACAGGGAGCGATTGCTTCGCTGTTCGGGAGGGCAGTCCTGTCCTGCGGACACCCACGGAGTCCGCTGTGTTGAATACGCTTATGGATTCAGGTCATATAAAATAGTATCTCAGCATTGATTTTTGTTATCACAGTATTAAAGTAGCAGAACTGTTGAAAGACTTTTTTTCAACTCCGCAGAGCGCGGAGAAACTGTTACTATATTAATATTCAGTCTCTTTTTTCTGAGACTGATCAGGAGTTGATTATGTGGGAATATACGGACAAGGTACAGGAACATTTCTTAAATCCTCAGAATGTTGGTGAAATTGAAAACCCCAGCGGGGTAGGTGACGTGGGTTCTCTGGCCTGTGGTGATGCTCTGAAACTGACGTTGAAGATCGATGATGATGAGCGCATTGTGGATGCCAAATTCAAGACATTCGGCTGTGCTTCTGCCATTGCCTCTTCCTCCGCTCTCACTATCATGGTGAAGGGCATGACTGTTTCAGAGGCGGAAAAAGTCACCAATGATGATATAGCGGATTTTCTGGGTGGCCTTCCCAAAGAAAAGATGCACTGTTCTGTGATGGGACGTGAAGCGCTTGAGGCGGCGATTGCTGATTACCGCGGTGTGATACTGCCGATGGCGGAAGGCGAGGTGGTCTGTGAATGTTTCGGGGTGACTGACCTTGATGTGATTCGTGCCATAAAAGAGTCGGACCTGCGCTCTGTTGAAGAGATAACAAACTTCACCAAGGCCGGTGGCGGTTGTGGCAAGTGTGAGGATAAGCTGCGGGATATCCTCCAGGCAACCACCAGTGATACCACCGTCAAACCAGTACAGGTTGATGGCCCCAAACGGATGACCACCCTGCAGAAGATCAAAAAAATTGAAGAGGTTCTGGAGCGTGAAATCAAACCCGCCCTCAAAAAAGATGGCGGTGATATCGAGCTCGTGGATGTTGACGGTGATTTTGTCATGGTGTCTCTGCGTGGAGCCTGTACCAGCTGTGCCAAGTCTCAGACAACCCTCAAGGAGTATGTTGAGAAAAAACTGCGTGAGCTGGTACTTGATACTCTTATCGTGGAGGAAGCAAAGTAATGAAGTGTGATGCGGAAAAAGTAATTTATATGGACAACAATGCCACCACCCGGATTGCTCCGGAGGTTGTGGATGCCATGATGCCGTTTTTGACGGAGTGTTACGGAAATCCCTCCAGCATGCATAACTTCGGCGGTCAGGTTGGCGGAGCCGTTGAAGGTGCCAGGCAGCAGGTTGCCGATCTGATCGGATCTGATACCTCGGAGATCACTTTCACCAGCTGCGGTACCGAGAGTGATTCCACGGCAATTCTTTCAGCCCTTCAGGCATTTCCTGAAAAAAGACATATCGTCACCAGCCGGGTGGAACACCCTGCCATCAAGAATCTCTGTGAAAACCTCGGACGCCTCACCGGGCATAAGTACAAGGTGACCAGGCTCCAGGTGGAATCGGATGGAACCCTTGATATGGCACGGTATGAAGAGGCGCTGAGTGATGACACCGCCATTGTTTCCATCATGTGGGCAAACAATGAAACCGGTGTTATTTTTCCCGTTGAAAAGATGGCCACCATGGCCAAAGAGAGAGGTATCCTCTTTCACACCGATGCGGTCCAGGCCGTTGGCAAGATTCCCATGAATCTCAGTGAGCTGGATATCGATTTTCTCTCCCTGTCCGGGCATAAACTGCATGCTCCAAAGGGTGTCGGCGTGCTCTATGTGAAGCGTGGCACACCATTTGTCCCCTATCTTGCCGGCGGGCATCAGGAAGAGGGGAGGCGTGGTGGAACCGAAAATGTAGCGTCCATCATCGGACTTGGCAGGGCCTGTGAGCTTGCAGAAGAGATGATGAAGGAGGAGAATAACCGGGTTCGGGCCATGCGTGACCGCCTGGAAGAGGGACTGCTGGCGTCTGTTCCCAAGTCGATGCTCAACGGTCATAAAATCGATCGTCTTCCCAATACCACCAACATCAGTTTCGAGTTTGTGGAAGGTGAGGCCATTCTGTTGCACATGAATCGCTACAATATCTGTGCATCATCGGGGTCTGCCTGCACCTCAGGTTCACTTGAACCCTCCCATGTGCTTCGGGCCATGGGCGTGCCCTTTACTGCAGCACATGGTTCCATCCGGTTTTCCTTAAGTATCTATAACACGGATGAAGAGGTGGATTTTGTCCTGGAGAAAATGCCGCCCATCATTGCTGAACTCCGTGAACTCTCACCCTTCTGGAAGGCGGAATAATCATGCGAATTGTTGCCCCGTCATATACGATCCAGGATGACCTGGATCGTGCATCACTTGTTGTTCGTCTTGAGGCCTGTGGTCGTATCTGCTACAAAAGTGAGGAGTTGATCTCTGAGAGTTCAGCCCTGCCTTTTGTGAAAAAAATAGCAGAACATGGTCACAATTCCGTGATGGAAATGGCTGTGGTGACCCTTGCTGTCACGTGCAGCGAGAAGCAGTATGAGTCTCTGCTGTTGCTTGAACCCAGATATCTTTTCATTGATCGTCTTGAAGGCGAAGTCCTGGTGACGGCATCCATTCGCAGTCTGAGGGAGCTGTATCAGCGGGCGGCGGCGAATTCCGTAGTGCAGGCCATGGTCGCCTTTATGGTGTCGGGGCATCCTTATCTCTTTGAAGGTGTCTGGGACGGTGGCCGGAATGTTGACGATGACACGGCTGTTGGAGTACGAAAGCTGGATCTTGCGGAGGTGGATGCACTTCCGGCAGATCTCCTTGCCCGGCACCGTTTTATTGGTGTTCTCTTTATTGTAAACCGTGCCGTGACCCATGAGATAGTGCGGCACAGACCCTGCTCGTTTCTCCAGGAAAGCCAGCGCTATTGCCGCTACAGTCAGGACAAGTTTGATAACCAGGTAACCTTTATCAGGCCGATGTTTTACGAAGAGGGAACTGAAGAATTCGGGCTTTGGAAGTCCGCCATGGAGGACACAGAGGAAATTTATCTTAAGCTGCTGGAGACATCAACTCCTCAGGCGGCACGGACCGTTTTACCCAATTCCTGCAAAACAGAAATAATTGTCTACTGCAACCTCGTGGAATGGCGGCATATCTTCTCATTGCGGACAAGTCCTGCAGCGGAGCCGTCCATGCGTGAGGTGATGATTCCCCTGGCAGCTGAGATGAAGGAGCGCTATCCCGCTGTCTTCTGATTCCTGCTGTTCTCATAGTGCGCACATATAAGCTCCCGCCCTGTTTCAGGGAAGGGGGCTTTTTTTTTGCAGCCCTGTACTCGTATTGACACTTTGTTAAGAATTAGTTATATAGACTATCAATTCTGATGAAGCAAAAAACTCGTCTTGAGTAAAATCAGGTCAATCACATTAACTTTTATTGTAAAAAGGAGATCAATATGGTTCTTGATCCAACGAAACATGCTGACTGGGAAATCGCAGCAGAAGCAGAGTCCAGAATGAAAACTGTTTACGAGCTTGGCGAGCAGCTGGGACTCGAAAAAGAGGAAGTACTCCCCTATGGTCACTACGTGGGAAAGCTGGATTTCAATAAAATCATGAGCCGTCTTGGTGATAAACCTGATGGAAAATATGTTGATGTAACTGCCATCAGCCCTACTCCTCTTGGAGAAGGAAAATCCACATGTGCCATGGGTCTCGTACAGGGACTTGGTAAACGGAATAAATCAGTTGTCGGTGCCATTCGTCAGCCATCCGGTGGTCCAACCATGAACATCAAGGGCTCTGCCGCCGGTGGTGGTCTTGCCCAGTGTATTCCTCTCACCGAGTTTTCCCTTGGCCTCACCGGTGATATCAATGCTATCATGAATGCCCATAACCTGGGTATGGTGGCACTGACCTCCCGTATGCAGCATGAGTCCAACTACACCGATGAGCAGCTTGCCCAGAGGAACCTTAAACGTCTTGATATCCATCCCAAGAAAGTTGAGTTTAACTGGATTCTGGATTTCTGTGCCCAGGCCCTGAGAAACATCACCATGGGTATTGGCGGCAAGATGGACGGGTTCACCATGCAGTCCTCTTTTGCCATCGCGGTTTCTTCCGAGATTATGGCAATTCTGGCCATTGCCAACGATCTTGCCGATATGCGTCGTCGTATTGGTAAAATTGTTGTTGCCTATGACAAGCAGGATCGTCCAATCACCACTGCAGACCTTGAAGTTGACGGTGCCATGACCGCATGGATGGTTCAGGCACTGAATCCAAATCTCATGCAGACCCTTGAGGGCCAGCCTGTACTTGTTCATGCCGGACCTTTTGCCAATATCGCCATCGGCCAGTCCTCGGTTATTGCTGACCGTGTCGGACTTAAAATCGCTGACTACAATGTCACCGAGTCCGGATTCGGTGCTGATATCGGATTTGAGAAATTCTGGAACCTCAAGTGTCGTTTCTCCGGAAACAAACCAAACTGTGCCGTTGTCGTCGCCACCATCCGTGCCCTTAAATGCCACGGTGGAGCGCCCATTCCAGTTCCCGGAAAACCAATGCCAGAGGAGTATGGCAAGGAAAATGTGGGCTGGGTTGAAGAAGGCTGTAAGAACCTTCTCCATCACATTGAGACCGTCAAGAAAGCCGGTATTAATCCGGTCGTCTGTATCAATGCCTTCTACACCGATACCGATAATGAGATCAAGGCTGTTCGTCGCATCTGTGAGGCAGCAGGCGCCCGTGTTGCCCTGTCCCGCCACTGGGAACATGGTGGAGATGGTGCCCTTGAGTTCGCCGATGCAGTTGTTGATGCATGCGAAGAGCCCAATGACTTCAAGTTCCTCTACGATCTCTCTGATCCCCTTGAGAAACGTATTGATCTCATTGCCAGGGAAGTTTATGGAGCAGATGGAGTTTCCTACACCCCTGAGGCTCAGGCCAAGCTCAAACGTCTTGCAAGTGATCCGGATATGGCCGAGATGGGAACCTGTATGGTTAAAACCCACCTCTCTCTGTCCCATAATCCTGCCCTTAAAGGTACACCCACCGGTTGGACCCTTCCAATCCGTGACATCCTCACCTATAAAGGTGCAGGGTTTGTTGTACCCGTTGCCGGTGCCATCAGCCTCATGCCGGGTACTGCTTCTGATCCTGCGTATCGTCGTGTTGATGTGGATGTTGAGACAGGAAAGGTCAAGGGTGTATTTTAGGACTGATCTTCAATAAAAACAGCTAGTAGGTTGTTTTTTTGTCCCGGTGCTTGCCACCGGGATGTATAATAACGGGTTAAGAAAAGAGAACTTTTCTTAACCCGTTTGTTTTTTTAAATAAAAAGTTGTATTGTTAAATGAACTGCCTCTTGTTGAGGCAAAATATCAGAAATGTAAACTCTTCATTTATATATAGAATTTAACGATATGGCTGTAAAACAAAAGCAGGCAAAGAAAAAAAGTTCCCTCAAGGGAACGGTAAAAGACAGATCCGGCGCCGGAAAAATCAAAGTCGGCGAGCTTTTAAGTAAGGCCGGCTATATCACACCGGCACAGCTTGAAAGTGCCAAAAAAGAATTAAAGACCAATGGCGGTCGTCTCAGTGCCATTCTGCGACAATTTGACTATATTGATAAAGATACGGTCTATAATTTTCTCAGTCGTCAGCATAATTTCACCCCTGTTCTTATCAGTAAAGAGCCTCCTGCCAAGGATGCTGTGGCATTGCTGCCCTACGAGCTTGCCAAGACCTATATGGCCTTTCCGCTCCGCATTGCCGGTAACACTCTGCAGATCACCATGGCAGAGCCCACAGATACAGAGGCGGTTGAGAAACTGCAGGAAGAGTTAGGGAAAGATCTTGCTGTCTGTGTCTCCATGGAGGAGGATCTTGTTGAGGCCTATAAGAAGTATTACGGCATAGATGAGGAAGAAGCCAAAAGCTTTTTCAATGTGAGCAGTGAAGATTCTGAGGAGGAAATGGCGGTCACCGAAGTGGATGACTTCGGTTCAATTGTTGCAGATGCAGCAGATGAGTTTGAGATCGAGACCATTGAAGAAGATGACGGAGGGGATCAGTTTGCCGCCACCGATGCACCCATCATCAAGCTTGTGAACGGTATTTTAATCAAGGCTGTTCAGGATGGTGTGTCTGATATCCATGTTGAACCCTATGAAAAGACCATGCAGGTGCGTTACCGCAAGGATGGTTCCCTGTTTAAATCCATGAACCTGCCGCTTTCCATTAAAAATGCCATGGTGGCACGCCTCAAAATTCTCGCAGATCTTGATATCACTGAGCGTCGGGTTCCTCAGGATGGACGTATCAAGATGCGTCTGGGACGGAACCGTTCCGTTGATTTTCGTGTTTCCACCCTGCCGACCCTGTTTGGAGAATCTGTTGTTCTTCGTATCCTTGATAAGGGGTCGCTGAATGTCAACCTGACAAAACTCGGTTTTGAGGTGTCCACCTTTGACGCCCTGAAACGCTGTCTGAAACGGCCCCAGGGGCTGCTCCTTGTTACCGGCCCCACGGGATCCGGTAAAACCGTTACCCTCTATTCAGCCTTGAACTCCCTGAATGCAGAAGATATCAAGATACTCACTGCTGAAGATCCTGTGGAGTTCAACTTCAAGGGAATCAATCAGGTCAATGTTCATGCCGAGGTAGGCATGACCTTTGCCGCGGCGCTCAAGGCCTTTCTGCGTCAGGACCCTGATATCATAATGGTTGGTGAGATTCGAGATATTGAAACCGCTGAGATTGCCATCAAAGCCGCCATGACCGGCCATCTGGTTTTTTCCACACTCCATACCAATGACAGTGCCGCAACCATCGGCCGACTCATTGATATCGGTATTCCCTCATTCATGCTTGCCTCTTCTGTGACCATGGTCCTGTCACAGCGACTGGGCCGACGGCTGTGCCAGAAGTGTAAAAAGCCTGAGCAGCGTGATCCCCAGGAACTCTTGAGTATGGGCTTCCACGAAGAAGAAGTGGATTATGTGGTCACCTATGGACCTGTCGGCTGTCCCGAGTGTAACGGACTCGGCTATAAGGGGCGGGTGGGTTTCTTTGAGTTGATGGAGGTTACTGATGAAGTCTCCAAGGCCATCAGCGCGGAAGTACCAGAAGATCAGCTGCGGAAGGTTGCCATTCAGGAGGGCATGGTTCCCCTGCGGGATGCAGCCCTTGAGAAGGTACGCCAGGGAGTGACCAGTGTTGAAGAGGCACTGCGGAGAACCGTTGCCCACGAAGAGAGCCTGCCCGCCTATCTGGTGAATCCTGATATTGAAAAATATGAGGATGGTGATGTCATCATCCGTGAGGGAAACAGGGATGTGGACTTCTTTAAACTTCTCCGCGGTGGACTCTCCATTGTGAAAAACGGTAAGAAGATTGCCGAACTCACAGAGCCTGGTGAGTATTTCGGCGAAATGGCAGTGCTCTCCGGGGAACCCCGGAATGCCTCTGTTGTCTCCCTTGGACGATCAGCCATTAAGCGCTATCCGGGCGACAAGCTGGATGAGATCATTGCCAAGTATCCGGATGTTTCGAGCCACCTTTTCCGGGCCATGGCCAGTCGCCTCCATAAATCCAATCAGATCATTGTTAAACTTGCCGGTGGTCCGGCGCGTAAGCCTGCAAGGAAATAAGGCCTGTGTTTTTTTTTAGAAGGAGCTGTT
>JAMOMO010000079.1 GCA_027067035.1 Desulfobulbaceae bacterium | reverse complement strand
CTCTTCATCAAGTGAAACACCTGACTGACCGTCCCGCAGGTTCTGGAGCTGGATCATTGCATCTTCAGCTCCACCGAGTGCCAGCTGATTCTGGTTCGATTCAAGACCAACGGCTGCAGTCATTTTTCCGTAATAAGCACCAAAGTTGTCAATGCCGTCAATGAGATAATCTTCTCCTATGTTTGATATGAGAAGAGCATTTCTGTTATCACCGGGTGAGACGGTGTCTGGTGGTACAGGAGCCGCTGCCGCTGCAACATGGTTGGAGTCGGAAATAACAACGGACATGTTTCTGGCTGCATCTTCCCAGGGGTCTGTGGCAGTGGCAGGTGGAGTCGGTGGAGAGAAGAAATCACGCCCTGTGACTGAATCAAGCCCGGCACCGGCAGCATGGGCAGTGTTGACAGATTGAGTGACTTCATATGCCAGGCGGTCAAGGTCGTTTTCCAGGGATGGGATAAACTCATCACGAATATGGATCAGTCCCTCGAACTCTCCACCCAGGTTATTAATACCAATGGGCCTGGTAACACCGCCGGTGTTCAGAACAAGATCAACATCGGAACCATTTTGAACTGCCTCAATTTCCATGGCCATATTTCCCTGAACCAGCGGCAGACCGCCGGGAAGCTGAACAGCCATCATCCCTTTTGAATCGTAATAGGTCTGTACACCAAGGGAGGTGGACAGATCCTGAGCCAGCATGTCGCGTCGGTCACGGGCACTGTTTGCTGTCTGACCCTGTACTTCAATGGTGAAGATCCGGTCATTTAATTCTGCAATCTCATTTATCTGGGAGTTTATGCCGTCAACTTTTGAGATGAGTGTATCATTGATATTCTCGGTGACAGTGTTGAGCTGATCTGCGGTCTGGTTGAAATCCTCGGCAAGGAGTTCGCCGCGTTGAATAACGATGTCCCGCTCCACCAGTCCTGAC
The DNA here is from genome assembly GCA_027067035.1 of Desulfobulbaceae bacterium. Classification (GTDB taxonomy): domain Bacteria; phylum Desulfobacterota; class Desulfobulbia; order Desulfobulbales; family Desulfocapsaceae; genus Desulfocapsa. The sequence continues at coordinate 2,740 of JAMOMO010000079.1, read as the reverse complement.
GGGTTGGCGGAGAGTTCCTGCCAGGAGTCAAAGAAGCGGTTGATGTCTGTTGAAATATTTTCGTCCGTGATATTGAATATTCTCTCAAGTTCGGCAAGGGAATTTGTCTGTCCCTGTTGCAGGCCGTAATCAATGGATTTATCCTGGAGCATGTTGGTGACAAAGACATCATGGTCACGACTTACATTGGAGACGACAACTCCCTGGCCGACAAAGAAGTCACCAAAATTCATTGACGGGTAGGGGGAGAGGTCCGCACTCTGTCGTGAATAGCCTTCAGTGTTCACATTGGAGATATTGTTCCCAATGATTTCGATGGATTTCTGGTTAACACTCAGAGAAGTTTTTCCGGCGTTAAGTGATGAGAATAGTCCTGCCATGTCACACCTTTCCTGAAAGAAGTCTACCGTTAATTTTTGAATTGATCATTCCGGCGTCTGCAGAGTAACTGGAGACAACGGTTCGTTTCCCGAAGAACTCCATGGTTTCCCGGATCCAGCCAAGAGTTGCCTTGTACAGATATGCATTCCGTCTGTTCTCATTGCGAATGGCGTCAGCGATCTCTCTGTCTTCCACGTCGAGCTGCTGCACATGTGCCAGCACCTGAATGAGCTCCTCTTTTTCCTGCATGGCCTTTCCCAGTGAGTCCATATCAAGAGCTTTGGCATACTCACGCTCTTCCAGAATGACATCACGGAGGCGCACCAGGTAGTCGTGTGTGGTTTTTGCAGTCATCTCTACTTCTCCTCCATGAGAAACTGAAGAAGATTTGAAGCAACTTTGTTCAGATCCGGCTCGTAGGATCCGCTGCTCACCTGCTCTTTGAGCTCAGCCACTTTAGCGGCACGGTCTGCGTCTTCGGCGCCACTTGCCTGGGCCTTGTTGACATCCTGGAGTACTGAAGAGAACTGGACCTGGTCGGCTTCCTGTACAGAACCCGCCTTTTTATCACCCTGAGTCTTCTCTCCTTTTTTGATGCTGCCTATCTGGCCGAGACCGCCAACTCCTAAAAATTCAACACTCATGCTGTCACCTGTGGTTCTTAATTACGATTCCTGTGAAGGACTGTCAACGTCTGCCCAGGCATCGAGTTTGTTCATTACTGCATCAAGGGTATCGTAAGAGATATCTGGAAGCCATCCGCCGAAAGCTTCCAGGGCATCATTGAAACCTTTTTCAATCCCTTCCTTAATGGCATCAAGCCGTGCCGGGTCATCTCCTGAAGCTGATATGGCCAGGTCAACGATCCGATCTGATGTCTTTTCAACTCCAAAGTACCCGTCATCTGCAATGAGTTCAACAGCTTCTTCCTGACTGATGGTGCTGAGATCGATTTCCTGGTCACCTGCTGCAACTTTAAAATCAATACCCTGCTCCCTGAGCATGTTGCTAACCAGTTCTCTCAGCAGATTGTACTGATCCTGACCATCTCCGCTTTGAATGGTAAGGGAACTGGAGTAGGTCATGGAGACGTCAATCTGCTGATGTAAGCTGACACTGTCTCCAGCAGGACCTGTGCTCTGCTGCATCGTTCCAGGCTGCTGTCCTGTACGAAGCCTTTTCTGATGCTGTTCCGGCAGGGACAGTTGTCCGATTGTATTGATTGTATTTGTCATGTTCACGCCTCCATGCGATAATCTCTGCGTCCGTGCAGAGGGTCAAAGAGTTCAAAAAAATTTCTCTTGTACACTTTATCGGAGAAGCATGAATAAATCTTTAGGGTTCAGGTGCAAAAACCTGACAGGAGCGGGAAACGTGGAGGAGCGGGGAACTTTGTTTCATTTATCTGTTTTTTCAGGGAAGTGCTGAGCCTTCAACTGCTCATACATGGCCTTCCCGATTCCCATGCCGTCACCCTTTGCGGTTTCCCGCGCCATTTCCATATCAAGCATTTCCTGATACAGCGTATCAGCCATGTCTTTTTCAAAGAGACCGGACTCCGGAATACTTTTCCGCATGGTCTTGTACATCTCATTGACATAAATGGCCTCAAACTCACGACAGGACTCCCTGAGTTTCTGAAGTTTGTGGGCCTTGGGATCAGTGGCCTCATTTTTGAGACTGGGAGCACTTAAAGTGGCCCTGGGATCAATGGAGGTATTCATTGTTTACGTTGCGGGTAAGCTGAATCAGTGAGTGTTCAAAGGGGACAGGATGCTTTCCTGGAGACGCCTCACTATCAAGGCAGGTCCTCTGTTTACTGAAAAAAGTATGTGGAATCATTGAGCTCCTGTTTCTGTACCTGTTTTTTTATCAAGGGTTCAGCTGTAATTAAAGAACAATGAGTTCACCCTGCATGGCGCCAGCCACCTTGATTGCCTGAAAAATAGCAATGAGATCCCGTGGTGTGGCCCCGATGGCGTTGAGGGCGTCTGCCACAGCACCGATGGATACACCTTCTTTTACCACCATGAGCTGTCCATCCTCTTCAATCACGTCAACCTGAGTTTGAGGGGCGGCAACTGTCTGTCCCTGAGCCAGAGGGTTGGGTTGGGTTACATCAGTCTGCTCTTTAATGACCAGAGAGAGATTTCCGTGGGAGACGGCAACAGTTGACAATCTGACATCTTCACCCATGACGATGGTTCCGGTGCGTTCATTCACAACCACCCGCGCATTGGTGTCTGTGTCAACGCGCATGCCCTCTATGGAGGCCACAAACTGCACTTTATTGTTGATGAATGCCTCGGGGATGACAATTTTCACCGTGGCGGAGTCTATGGGGAATGCTGTTCCTGCA
>JAMOMO010000078.1 GCA_027067035.1 Desulfobulbaceae bacterium | reverse complement strand
GCCACGCAAGACCTGATCAAGAAATTCCACATCATGCTCTTCATCATGGACAGACTGCAGGAGGTACCTGAGATCAAGAACCGGATGGCCCTGGGCGCGCATCTCCTCATAATCACCCACTATGAAGTTGTCAGGATTATTTTTAAAGGTGAAAAAGGAAAACCGTTCTGCAAGCTCCATACAGGCGGAGGCTTTCGCCTGTATGGGAGAAGCTCCCTTTCCCATCTGTTTCTTGGTTCCCGTCATGGCCCTGGCATCTTCGCCGCAGACAGAGAAATAGACGGGAATTCCCAGACGTCCATTATCTATTCGTTTGACTACTTTGAGAATATCAAGGTCCAGATGCTCAAGTTTTTCTTCAAACCTGGCAATGGTCTCTTCCGGGCTAATTGCCTTATCCTGATCCTTTGTGTAGGTCTTCATGCAATCCTGAAGACAGATGCTTCTTTTTTTCATAACGAAAACTTCCTTGCTGAGATTTTATAAAGGCCATGGAATGAAATGATTCACGTACTCGCCAGTACCACGATGTGGTCCCATGGAAAATCGAATAAGTTTTGCACTATACAGAGATTGATCTGATTTTGCAAAGAGAGGAATAAAAAGAAGTGAAACGGATCTATTGATAGTTGTCAGCCCAGCCAACTGCGTCAAAATAGAATGCCGGATACCTGGATGCCTCGATACCGATATCGGATAAAACCTCTTCAAATCGGCTCCAGTCCCCGGCTTCATAGAGTTCGATGGTCTGCAGAAACGGCAGCATTTCCCCCTCACGCCTGCCAAGTGCCGCTTTGACGGAATCGGTGAGCGGCAGCTGCTCCAGGAGATAGTCCATCTCATTATCAAGCATGGCATCAATGAGTGAAAAGAGTCCCAGCATAAAGTAATCACCACTGTTTTTCTTGTTCAGATCTTCCGCCATAAGTTCAAGCATTCTTGCGCGAATAATGGAGGTCCGGATCAGCTCAGTGGGTTTGTTTTCCGAGAGTTTGCTTGCGGCAATCAGAGAGACAAATTGACGTATCCCCTTTTCGCCCAGAAATGCAATGGCCTGACGAATGGAAGAAATGGGTTGCACCCTGAAAAACAGTGCGGAATTCAGATATTTGAGAAGTTTAAAAGAGACGGAGACATCCTGGTTTATCAGCTTTTCAAGGGCTGCAGGTTCAAATTCAGCCTTTGTCACCTCTGTGATGAGCTGCAGCAGGGTAAGCTGTGAGGAAGGAATGTCCTTGTTTCTGAGGATTTCCGGTCTGGAGAAAAAGTAGCCTTGAAAATACACAAACCCCATATCAAGTGCCTGCTGGAACTCTTCATAGGTTTCAATTTTTTCGGCAAGCAACTTGCACTTATAACATGCCACCGTCTCTACGATTTGCTTTATCTCATCAATGGGGGTGAGGCGAAAATCAATTTTTATAACTCTGGCAATGGCCACAAGCGGACGCCACTGCTCGGTGAAGACAAAATCATCCAGGGCAAGTTCATAACCTCTGGCGACAAGGTCTTCACAGGAGCGAATGACGTCTTCACTTGGAGTTACGTCCTCCAGGACCTCCACCATGATCTTTCCCGAAGGAAACATGGTCGGTGTCCCCCGAAGCAGCAGCTCCTCCGTGAAATTAATAAAGACTTTGTTGCCACCCGAAATCTGCTCTATGCCAATGGTGAAAAAGGAGGATGAGAGAAGACTGGATGTGGCTGTTTCACCGTCAAGGTCGGGAAACGCATTGGACATTCCGGTCCGAAAAAGCAACTCGTAGGCGTGAATATGTTTATGGCGATCAAAAATTGGTTGTCTTGCAACAAAAACATCCATGGGTATCACCTGAATCCGTAACGAAAATTTGCCAATCGATGGTATGGTATACTGATTTCACCTGTTTTCCCGTAAAGGGCTGCCGGTTTTTTTCTCCGCGCTCTGTGGGCTCAGGTATCAGCTGCAGTGTTCGTTGTGAGAGTATCACATGCCTCCCATGGCAGTATACGTTATTCTCACAGATTGAGTTCTGCCCGTAACCGCTCTTCCCAGGAACCTGTTCCAAAATCGACAACGACCTTTCTGCTTTCCTCACCGTCAATGGTCATGGTCAGTTTCAGGCGGGTATCCGGGATAAGGGACCCGGCTCTTTCAGACCATTCTATCACTGTTAGGCCAGAAAGATAAAAGAATTCTTCAAATCCAAGGTCTTCCACCTCTGTTTCATCAGAGAGCCGGTAAAAATCCATATGATAGAGAGGCATTCGTCCGGGATATTCCTGGAGAATGGAAAAAGTGGGGCTGGTGACATAGCAGGAGTCAGGCACTCCGAGACCTCTGGCAAGTTCCTGGGTCAGGGCGGTTTTTCCGGCACCAAGATCACCGCTCAGACAGATAACGTCCCCTGGAGCGGCAAGTTTTGCAAGAAGCCTGGCAAAGTCTGCCGTCTCTCCAAGATCAGCAAGATGCACTGTACAGCTTTTCATACTTTACTCCGGTTTTCCGCAAGGGTGAAAATAACAGAACTCCCCATACCGGGACGGGAGTTTATTTCAAGTTTTCCGCCCAGGAGTTTAACCCGCTCCGCCATGGCCTGCAGGCCTATTCCCCTGGTTTTCCCTGTACTCTTTGAAACGGCATCCACATCAAAACCACAACCGTTATCATGGATGGCGAGGACAATGGAGGAGCCTTTCCGGTAGGCCTGCACCTGAATATTCGTGGCCCCGGCATGTTTTATGACATTGTTTAAGGACTCCTGGAGCAGTCTGTAGAGGTGTCGCTGCTCCTCGGTGCTGAAAAAATGGCCAATGGGTTCCATTTTTATATCAAGATCAATGGTGGAATAGCCGAGAAAGCCGCTGATTAAATTTTCAAATGCAGCATCAACGCCCAGATCGTCCACCATCATCGGCCAGAGTTCCCGGGAGAGTGTTCGTACATTTTCAATCTGAAGATTCACATATTGTCGTGCTTCACTGAGCCCCTCGATAATCAGCTCTTTTCTGCACTGATCACTCCCGTGCAAACTGTTTTCCATGGCGCGTAACTGCAGTTTCAGAGCAGCCAGTGACTGGCCGAATTCATCGTGGAGCTCCATGGCAATGCGACGTCTTTCATCGTCCTGGGCTGTGATCAGCATCGCTGAGAGATCACCAAGCCTTTCCTCTGACAGACGCAACTGTTCCTCGGCAATTTTACGCTGGGTAATATCGCGGATCATGGAGCCGACAATCCGCTCTCCTCCCGAGAGATCAATACAGAAAAGATTCATCTCCATCTCAAGATATTCTTTATTCTTTTTCTGTACCCTCACTTCACGCGGGTGGGGAGAATTGTTGGTCGCAAGCAGTGTTGATATCTCTTTTCTCACTGCCCTTCTGTCATCCGGATGCAGGGCAAAACGAAGGGGCTTGTTTTTAAACTCCTGATCATTGTAGCCGAGAAGGGTCTCAACGGCGGGATTGGTATAAAGACCCTTCCCTCTCACATCAAAGAGGATGATTATGTCCTGGGAGGCCTGGGTGAATTTCCGAAAACGCTCCTCGCTCTCCCTGAGAGATGCCTCCAGTTTTTTCCGTCTCTGAACATCCCTTTCGAGTTCCTTGTTCACATTGAGCAGTTTCTGGTTGGTGAGCTCAAGATGCCTGTTTTTTTCCGCCAGCTCAACTGTTAAGGAGATATTTTCCTTTTTG
>JAMOMO010000077.1 GCA_027067035.1 Desulfobulbaceae bacterium | reverse complement strand
AACGGTATGCCCTGCCAAATTCTCGCATCATGATCCATCAGCCCATGGGTGGCTACCAGGGACAGGCAAGTGAGATAGACATTCATGCACAGGAAATCTTGCGCATGCGTGATGATCTGAATAAAATACTGGCAAAACATACCGGTCATACTGTCAAAAAGCTGAAAAACGATACTGACCGTGATAATTTCATGAGTCCCGCTGAAGCAAAAAAGTATGGTATAATTGATAAGGTCCTTGATAAACGAATGGATGCTTCCGAGGAAGAGTAATATGGATGATTTTGAAAATAAAGACCCTGACTGCAACTGTTCATTCTGCGGTAAAGATCAGAATGAGGTGGCAAAGCTTATTGCAGGGCCCGATGTCTTTATCTGTGATGAGTGCATTGCACTGTGCAATGATATCGTAAGGGATGAAGAGGCGGCTGAGACTGCCGACAGCGAAGATACTGTAAATGCGGAATTGAAGCCCATGGAGATAAAGGCCCATCTTGACGACTATGTCATTGGGCAGGATTTTGCCAAAAAGGTACTTTCCGTTGCCGTTCACAACCACTACAAACGGATAGATGCGCCGGTGTCTGATGATGTGGTCGAACTGCAGAAATCAAACATAATCCTTATCGGACCCACGGGAAGCGGTAAAACACTGGTTGCCCAGACACTTGCCAGAATTTTAAACGTTCCCTTCTGTATAGCCGATGCCACCACGTTGACCGAAGCCGGTTATGTGGGTGATGATGTTGAAAACATCCTTGTCAATCTTCTGCAGGCAGCAGATTATGACATAGAACGGGCCGAACGCGGTATTATCTATATTGATGAAATTGATAAAATTGCCAGGAAATCTGACAGTGCCTCTCTCACCCGTGATGTTTCAGGTGAAGGTGTTCAGCAGGCGCTGCTGAAGATAATTGAAGGAACAGTAGCCTCTATTCCGCCCAAAGGCGGGCGCAAGCATCCACAGCAGGAACTGGTGAAAATTGATACCACCAACGTACTCTTTGTGTGTGGTGGAGCCTTTGTCGGCCTTGAATCTGTTGTGAAACGCAGGAAGGGAAAAAAGTCCATAGGTTTCGGGGCAAAAGTTGAGGGTGATGAAAGCCTCAAAATCGGCGATATCCTTGAAGCTGTTCAGCCCGAAGATCTTCTTAAGTTCGGTCTTATTCCTGAACTTGTCGGGCGGCTGCCGGTGATAGCCACCATGAAAGAACTTGAAGAGGACGATCTGGTTCGTATCCTCAAAGAACCAAAGAATGCACTTACCAAACAGTATAAGCGGCTCTTTGAATTTGAAGATATTAAGCTGCGGTTCACGGAGGGTGCCCTGTCGGCCATTGCCAAGAAAGCCCTGAAGAGGAAATCAGGTGCCCGCGGGCTCCGGTCCGTGATGGAAGAGGCCATGCTTGATGTGATGTATGAGCTGCCGTCAAAGGAGAATGTTCAGGAGTGTGTTATAAGTGAACAGGTCATTAATGACGGAGACTATCCGGTCATCCTCTATTCAAACCCTTCTGAAAAGAAACAACTGGAAAGTACCGGTTAAACAGATATTTATAGAATAAAGCCAGATATTGCTGGCTAACTGCATACACTATTGAGAGAAAAATCCCTTATGGAAACCAGCTTATATCCGCTCATGTCACTTCGGGACATAGTTATCTTTCCACATATGGTAGCCCCCCTGGTTGTTGGTCGCAGCAAGTCCATACATGCCCTGGAAGATGCCATGGAAAAACGCACGGAAATCCTTCTTGTTACTCAGCAGGATTCCAAAGTTGATGATCCAGTTGAAGATGAAATATACAAAATTGGTACCCTTGCGACGGTTATGCAGCTCCTTCGTCTCCCCGATGGAACCATTAAGGCTCTGGTTGAGGGAAAGAGAAGGGCGGAAATTGTCTCCTTTGTGCCCCATGAAAAATTCATGCAGGCAGAGGTGACAATTCATGAGGACGTGGAGGGGGATGAACGGGAAACAGAAGTCTTTGTACGCAGGCTCCGAAAAAAGTTTGAGGAATTTGCCGATTTAAACAGAAAAATTCCCCGTGAAGTCCTTAAATCCGTCAAAAAAATTGAGAGCAGCGGCAAGCTTGTTGATGTGATCAGCTCTCATCTGCCCCTGCTGTCAAATGAAAAGCAGCTTATTCTTGAGATAGACTCGGTTACCGCCCGCATAGAAAAGGTACTGGAATGCATTCATCGTGAGATTGAGCTGGCTGAACTGGAAAAAGATATAAATGCCAGGGTGAAGAAACGCATGGGCAAGACCCAGCGGAACTATTTCCTTGGGGAAAAGGTTAAGGTTATTCAGAATGAAATCGGCCAGAATGAAGACGGGGTCGATGAAATCGGAGAGCTTGAACAATCCCTTGAAAAGAAAAAGCTTCCCAAGATAGTTCGGGAAAAAGCTGTGAAGGAGCTGAAAAAGCTTCGCAGCATGCCGCCCATGTCTGCTGAAACCACGGTGGTAAGAAATTATATCGATTGCATCCTGACCCTGCCGTGGAATAAAAAGTCCCGGGCGCGACTGGATATCGAAAAGGCTGAGAAGATACTTGACGAAGACCATTATGGACTGGAGAAGCCAAAGGAACGAATCCTTGAATACCTCGCTGTTCAGGCTCAGGTGAAAAAGCTCCAGGGGCCGATCATCTGTCTTGTGGGGCCTCCGGGAGTCGGTAAAACCAGTATCTGCAGATCCATAGCCCGTGCCATGGGACGAAAATTCACCAGGCTCTCCCTCGGAGGTGTTCGTGATGAGGCTGAGATTCGTGGCCACCGAAGGACCTATGTCGGAGCCATGCCTGGAAAAATTATCCAGGCAATGCAGAAGGCGGGGGTTGCCAATCCGGTATTTTGTCTTGATGAAGTGGATAAGATGAGCACCGATTTTCGCGGTGATCCCTCCTCTGCCCTGCTTGAAGTACTTGACCCGGAACAGAACAATGCCTTCAATGATCACTATCTTGACCTTGATTATGATCTCTCTGAAATCTTTTTTATCACAACGGCCAATAATCTTGAGGGAATTCCTCTGCCGCTTCAGGACAGGATGGAGATTATTAAACTCAATGGCTATACAGAAGAGGACAAACAGAAAATTGCCGAAGGCTATCTGATTCCGAAACAGTTGAAGTTGAACGGCTTTAAGGAAGGAGATATTACCCTGACCAGCGGTGGAACCCTGGAGATCATCAGAAGGTATACCCGGGAGGCCGGGGTGAGGAACTTTGAGAGAACCATTGCATCGGTTTTCAGGAAGATTGCCCGGGATCGACTCAAAAAGAAGTCCAAAGATGCCAAATATAAAGTAACTGCCAAGGGCGTTAACAAGTATCTCGGCACCCCGAAATTCCGATTCGGTCTTGCCGAGGAAAGGGCCGAGGTGGGGCTTGTCACAGGGCTTGCATGGACATCGGTGGGCGGTGAACTGCTGCAGATTGAGGCGACTCTTATGCCTGGAACCGGAAAGATGATTGTCACCGGAAAATTAGGCGATGTGATGCAGGAGTCAGCCCAGGCTGCACTCAGTTATGTCCGATCACGTGCCATGCGCCTGGGACTTGAACCGGACTTCTATCAGAAGATTGATATCCATGTCCATGTCCCTGAAGGCGCTGTTCCCAAAGATGGACCGTCTGCAGGAGTGACCATGGCCACAGCACTTGTCTCTG
>JAMOMO010000076.1 GCA_027067035.1 Desulfobulbaceae bacterium | reverse complement strand
CGGGGCGGGCTGCTGCACTCAAAGACAATTACAGTTGACGAGGAGTTTGCCCTCTTTGGCTCGGTGAATCTCGATATGAGAAGTTTCTGGCTCAACTTCGAGGCCACACTCTTTATTTATAACCGGAAATTCACCAGACAACTGCGATGCATTCAGAGCTGTTACGAAAAAGAATCCATAACCATCACCCTTGAGGAGTGTTCCAACCGTTCCAAGGGAAAACAGTTCCTTGAAAATGCCGCCCTGATTATCGGACCACTACTCTAGGGGTACCCTGTTGGAGATATTACTCATATCAGACATTCACGCCAATTTCCCAGCCCTTGAGGCAGTGATAAATCACTTTAATGACCGTTCTTTTGAGGCGGTTCTCAACTGCGGCGATTCAGTGGTCTATGCGCCGTTTCCCAATGAGACACTCCACTGGCTGGCGGACAACAATGTCATTTCCATCCTTGGCAACACCGACAGAAAACTCATAAAACTCCTCAAAGGCAGGAGCTTCAAGAAACCCCGCAAGAAAGAAAAACGCATCATGTACACATGGACCTCGACAGAGCTCGATGCCAGGTCAAAAAAATATATCCTCTCCCTCAAAAAAAGCAGGCAACTGTCACTGGACGGCCACAGCATAGGTCTCTTCCATGGCAGCCCGGCAGATCCTGACGAGTTTCTCTTTCCGGACACATCCCCTGCCCGCTTTGCCCAGCTCGCCGCCACAAGCCCGGCAGAAATTATTATCACCGGCCATTCCCACACCCCCTATCACATCAAAAGAGACGGGTGTCATTTTATCAACCCGGGGAGCATCGGCCGCATGTTTGATTCCAACCCCGCTGCCTCCTGTGCCGTCCTGACACTCAACGGCAGTATCATTCATACAGCTTTTTTCCGGATACCCTGGGAAATACAACGCACCACAGAGGCCCTTCGCAACAACAATATGCCACAAATTTACCAACTTATGTACCAGATGGGAAAAAAACTCAATTAACAGTTGATGTTAGATACCATTACTGATACCTTTATTTATAATAGTAACCTTTTCCAGGTAAATATGACCATGACCCCGCCAAAAAAGAAAAAACACCACGATTACGAACCACAGGGCAGTACAGCTACCATTCGCAAACTCGTCAATAAACTTGATAAAAATTTCAAATCCCAGCCCCCCAGTGAAAAGACACGCAAAATTCTTTCTGTACTGAAGGATAAACACAAGGAAGAGATAGTTGAAGCGGCCCTGCTGAAATATTACAACTCCGAGGAGCTTAAACCCTACCAGGCCGAACTCATTAAAATGCAGGCCCATCTTGAGCGCACCGGCAAGAAGATGATCATTCTCTTTGATGGCCGTGATGCATCGGGAAAAGGCGGTACCATACGCCGCGTTGCACGCTATATGAATGAAAAACGCTACCGCGTTGAAGCCCTTGGCAAGCCCACAGACACCCAGAAGACTGAACTGCACATGAAGCGCTACATTGAACGGTTTCCCCATGCCGGAGAAATCGTAATGTTTGACCGCAGCTGGTACAATCGTGCCATGGTCGAACCGGTTATGGGCTTCTGTTCCAAAGAACAGTACCGGCGCTTTCTGAAAAAAGTAACCTCCTACGAACAGAATTTCATCCTTGACGGTGGAAAAACCATCCTCTTAAAACTTTATTTCTCAGTGACCAAAGAAGAACAGGCCCGACGCTTTGAAAGAAGAAAAAATGACCCTCTGCGGCAATGGAAACTCAGTGAAGTTGATCTCCAGGCCCAGGAACTCTGGGATGAATTTACAGAAAAAAAGAGGACCCTGCTCCAGAAGTCTCACACCAAGCAGTCCAAGTGGTGGATTATACGTTCCGACGATAAACACCTGGCTCGTCGCGAGACCATGAAACTGATCCTCAGTGCTGTAAAATATCGAGGCCGCAGCCGAACCCTCGATTTTGATATTGACTCAAAGATTGTTATTCCAGGAAATCGTGAACTGAAAATCATGAACAAACAGAAAAAACGCTACGGAGCACCGCTGAGTTAAGGAGAAGCAGATGGCAGGAAAAAAGAGCAAGAACCAGAAAAAAGGGCAGGAACAGCTTCAATGGAAAAACTTCAAGCTTCTGGAAGGGACAGCCCTGAGGAATGAAAAAAGAAAGCCCGGTAAGGGAAAGATAGCCATCCAGGTCAAAAAATGGCATCTTGAGTATGAAAAAGAACTCAAGATCCTCCAGATTGAGCTTATGAAACTGCAAAAGCATATGCAGGCAACGGGCGACCGGGTGCTGGCCATTTTTGAAGGTCGTGATGCCGCGGGAAAAGGCGGTACCATAAAGCGTATCACCGCCAACCTCAATCCTCGTAACACCAGAGTCACCGCCCTCACCAAACCCAATGAGACAGAAACAACCCAGTGGTATTTCCAGCGCTATACCCCGCACCTTCCTGCAGCTGGAGAAATAGTCCTCTTTGACCGCAGCTGGTACAACCGGGCCATGGTTGAACCTGTAATGGGGTTTTGTACCGATGCGCAGAACAAACGTTTCTTAAAGGATGTCCCCATGCTGGAAGAGCTCCTGGTCAAAGATGGCATCAAACTGTTCAAATTCTATTTTTCCGTCTCCAAGGAAGTACAGAAAGAACGCTTTGACTCCCGCAAATTAGATCCACTGAAACAGTACAAGCTTTCTCCGGTTGACAATCTTGCCCAGAAATACTGGGATCAATATTCGGTCAGAAAATTCCAGATGCTCTCAGAGACAAACAGAACCATCTCCCCATGGACAATTATCCGGTCTGATGTGAAGAAGAAGGCACGCATCAACTGCATTAAATATCTGCTTTCCAATATGGAATATGCAGACAAACTGCCTGCCAGAAAACTGCAATATGATCCTGAAATTATTGTGTCAGGAATTGATGAGCTGCATCACATGGAAATGAACATCATGAATCCTGAGAATCTGCACGGATAAGCCACCCCGCTCTTTCCTGGTTCCTGTAAAAAAGGTTTCAGAACCTTCTGTTCTGTAACCTTTTTTACAGCCTAGCTGTAATCTTCAGCTGAACCACCTGTGAAAAGCAGTTTTTTTTTAAGAGAACCATCCTCCTCCCCAGATCCTTTTCCACACCGCTCTAAGGATCCAGCTTAAAAAGACCTTGCCTTATCCTCCCTGAAACCATATCCTGAATGAAACGGATCCCTCATGATTATTGAATCCGTGAACGTTGGCCGATGATGGAGTTTGTCTTATTTTGAATAAGATGCCAGATGGCATCAGTCTGCACAATCCTATAAAAATGACAGAGAAAAACCCAGACAGTCATGGGGAAATCATTAAACTTCTCCTCAAATTTGACCTGCTCAGTAAAAAACAGGTGGATCACGCCCAACGTATCCTCAGTAAACTGGCCACACCTGTCCCCCTCCTGAACATCCTCAAAGAGCAGGGAATAATAACTGAAGAAAACATCCGGAATGCCATGGCCCAGGGAGCATCATCCATTCGGATCGGCGAGCTTCTTGTGGAACTTGGCTATCTTTCGGAAACTGACCTGACTGCCGCCTTCAACATTCAGAAAGAGCAGGAGAGTGAGCTTAAACTTGGAGAAATACTAACAAAATACAACTTCATCGACGAAAAGCTTTTCAACCGCATTCTCTCAATTCAGCTGGGATTCCCGCTCATGGATGTCAATATGTCC
>JAMOMO010000075.1 GCA_027067035.1 Desulfobulbaceae bacterium | reverse complement strand
GGATCTGTACAGTGTTGAGAGTGAAAAAAGTATAGCACAGTTTGTGAAGGATTTCGGGGCGATTGTCCAGAAGTATGATTTTGTGATCAATAATGTTGATACAATGGATATGCGAAAGACATTCAGCGAACATGGCGGGGCGGTATCGGATGACTTCGATCTCCACATGATTCAGGTCTGTAAACCCAGCAAGGCTTCCGGGAGTCTCAGTATGAATCCTGAACGCTCCATCCTGATGCCCAAGTTCGTGATGGTTTTTTCAAAAGACGGCAAGACCCAGATACGCTACTTGAGCTACGGTGCAGCTGACATCATGGCCATGGTTCTTGATGACCCCAAGTTTCCGGAATCTCTGGCTCAGACATTTGCTAAAATCCGATCAATGATTGATGAGGCGAAATAATTATGTGGAAATTTCTGATATCAATCAACAAGAAACTGATTTATGCCATCCCGGTGATGATGGGGCTGGGCTTTGTTTTCGGGAAATGTGTGGACGTACAGACCGTGAAGCAGCTGAAGAGTCTTATTGTTCCCCTGACGTTTCTCATGGTCTATCCCATGATGGTTACCTTGAACATCAAACATCTCCATGAAGGGATCAAAAATGTGAAACTGCAGCTGGTAACTCAGCTGATCAACTTTCTGGTGATTCCGGCCCTGGCGTATGGACTGGGACTCTGGTTCTTTCCCGATAACAGTTACATGGCCCTCGGTCTGTTACTGGCTTCCCTGCTGCCCACCAGTGGTATGACCATCTCATGGACAGGGTTTGCCAAGGGGAATATGGGCGCGGCCATCAATATGACAGTGATTGGTCTGACCCTTGGTTCTCTGCTGACTCCCGTGTATATCATGATGCTCCTGGGCGCAAAAGTGGATATGAACGCCGTTCTTGTGGTGAAGCAGATTGTCTATATCGTTTTTATCCCAATGGTTCTCGGCTATTTTACCCGTTCATATTTCATTAAGAAATTCGGTCAGAAAGAGTTTAAGAAGACCTGGGCACCACGTTTTCCCTCCCTTTCAACCCTGGGGGTTCTCGGCATTGTTTTTGTTGCCATTGCCTTGAAAGCGGAGAAACTCTCACAGGATCCCAATGTGCTTTTGCTGATTCTGCGGCCGCTTCTGATAATCTATTTTGTGAATTTCCTGCTTGGCACCATAGTCGGCAAGCTGATGTTCAGGCGGGGTGATGCCATCGCCCTGGTTTACGGGACAGTGATGCGTAATCTCTCCATCGCTCTGGCCATTGCCATTAACGCCTTTGGTGAAAAGGGTGCTGATGCAGCCCTTGTCATTGCAGTATCCTATATCATTCAGGTACAGTCGGCTGCCTGGTATGTAAAAATAACCGACACCATATTTGGACCACCTGAAAAGGAATTCCATTAAAAAAAAACAGCATTGTACTGTTTAACAATATTTCAAGGAGATAACGTATGCGAATTGCTATACCTACAAATAACCCCGGCGGCATGGAAGCGTCACGATCCGATCATTTTGGTCATTGTGATGTGTTTACCCTTGTTGACATTGACGGCGAGAAAAAA
Organism: Desulfobulbaceae bacterium; assembly: GCA_027067035.1. Taxonomy (GTDB): domain Bacteria; phylum Desulfobacterota; class Desulfobulbia; order Desulfobulbales; family Desulfocapsaceae; genus Desulfocapsa. The sequence goes on along the minus strand of JAMOMO010000075.1, from coordinate 15,005 downwards.
ATCAGCTCCGTTGAAACACTGCCTGTTCCGGATCACGGTGCCGGCGGCTGTATGGTACCGGTGAAGGTACTCAGTGATGCCGGTGTGAATGCCATTGTTGTCGGTGGTATCGGGGCCAGACCCATGCAGGGTTTTTCCGAAGTTGGCATAGAGGTATACTGGGCCGACAAGAATACCATACCGGATGCGGGCTCTGTCATGGAGAAATTCTCAGCCGGGCTGCTTCCCAAAATGAATGTCGACCAGGCCTGCAAGGGCGGCAGTAACTGCCATCACTGATCTTTCCTAAAGTATTTGTTTTTTACTGATGACGGGGGTATAAAGAACATATATTTTTTTAGGGAATCCTGAATCCGTGAGTGTTCGCCGGAGATCTTTCTCCGGCGAACGTCCCGCAGGGCCAAGCCGTACAGCAGAATGAAAAAACGGCTGTCCATAGAGAAGAGTGTCACAATCAATACAGATGCTATCTGTTGACGGATTTTCATCACTGGTTCAGGGGAATGGTTGAGATGTCCTGTGAGGAACAGGCATTCCCTCCATTTTACGGATAGTTTTGCTACACCACAATAGACAGAAATATGTCACCAAGACCAAAGAAACTCAGGAAGTGCGAAGGGAATTTTTGTGGCCGTGCCTTTAAGCCAACGGGAACTCCTCTGTCAAAACTGGAGCAGATCGAGCTTTTCCGTGATGAGATGGAAGCGCTGCGTCTGTGTGACCGGGACGGACTGACCCAGGAAGAGGCCGGTATAAAGATGGGAGTATCCCGTGGCACCATTCAGCGGATCATAACCATTGCCCGGAAAAAGACCGCAGAGGCAATATCAGAAGGAAAGGCTCTGGTCTTTGTGGATGCCAGGTAGTACTGCCGGGATGTGATTTTTCCGCCGGAGGGAGCGGGTCTGCTTCCGCTGTTCAGCACCCTCCATTGTCCCTCCATGCCGTCAGATATTCTCCCTCGTCTTGTGGAATTCAATCTCCGGCCATTTTTCCATGAAAAAGTTCAGCATCCATTCATTCTGGGCAAGATAGGTGAGGAATCCTTCCGCATCTGTTGCCAGTGAACCCTGATTTTTCTGCTCGAATTCAGCCAGTTTCTTTTTATCACTGCACTCGACCCATCGTGCCGCCTGATAGTCTATCGGTTCGTAAATAGCCTCCACCCCATATTCGTTTTTCAGCCTGGCAACGGTGACTTCAAACTGCAGCACACCGACTGCACCCATGATGTGTGATGTACCTATCCTGGGGCGGAAAACCTGGATTGCCCCCTCTTCAGCCAACTGCTGCAGCCCCTTCTGGAGCTGTTTCATCTTCAGCGGATTCTTCAGGATAACCCTGCGGAAATGTTCCGGGGCAAAGTTGGGGATTCCGGTGAATTTAAGCTCTTCTTTGGGGGTGAATGTGTCTCCGATTTTGATGGTGCCATGGTTGTGGAGCCCGATGATGTCTCCAGGCCAGGCCTCTTCCACATGGGCCCTGTCCTGGGCCATGAAAATGGTGGCATTGGAGAGGGTGATGTCTTTTCCCAGGCGGTGGTGTCTGACCTTCATTCCTCTGGTGAACTTTCCGGAACAGATACGAAAGAATGCAATACGATCCCGATGTGCCGGATTCATGTTTGCCTGTATCTTAAAGACAAATCCTGAAAAGTCCTCTTCATCTGGATGCACATCACGACTGGCAGCGGCCCGGACACTCGGGGGCGGAGCCATTTCCACAAAGGCATCGAGAAGTTCCTGCACCCCGAAGTTATTCACTGCAGAGCCGAAGAAGACAGGCGTCTGGCTGGCACTGAGGTAATGTTCATATTCAAAGGGGTTGGCTGCTCCTTCCAGGAGTTCAATGTCATCGCGGAGCAGTTGCGCATCGTGGTCACCCAGAATTTCATCGAGGCGCGGGTCTTCCAGGGATTCGATGGTGATACCGCCCTGGTCCCGTTTTTCATTGCCGGCAGTGAAGAGGTGAATCTGTTTCTTGTAGAGATTATAGACCCCTTTGAAGGTCTTTCCCATACCGATGGGCCAGGACATGGGGGTGCACTCGATCTGGAGCTTGTCTTCGATGTCGGCAAGGATGTCCAGGGGGTCCATTCCCTCTCTGTCAAGTTTGTTGATAAAGGTGATAAGAGGCGTGTTGCGCATGCGACAGACCTCCATCAGTTTTTCGGTCTGGGTCTCAACACCTTTGGCCGAATCAATGACCATGATGGCGGAGTCCACTGCCGTGAGCACCCTGTAGGTATCTTCTGAAAAGTCCTGATGGCCCGGGGTGTCCAGAAGGTTGACCTCGTAATCACCGTAGGTGAATTTCATCACCGAGGTGGTGACGGAGATGCCGCGCTCCTGCTCAATGGCCATCCAGTCACTGGTGGCATGCCGATCCGCCTTTCGGGACTTGACGGCCCCGGCCATGTTGATGGCACCGCCATAGAGGAGGAGCTTTTCGGTGAGGGTTGTTTTTCCTGCATCGGGGTGACTGATGATACCAAAGGTTCGTCTCTTGGCTATTTCCTGTTCCAGCTGTTTACTCATTGGAAGAATCTATTTAGATTTTTAGGGTTTTGTAGTATAAAAACAGCCGGAAGGCCGACGGCTGTATGGTGATACTCACCATTTGTGACTTTCGTCTGTCTGTTCTGTGGAGCAAAGAGTGAAACATAGGCGTTTTTGTCCGGAAAGAAAACTAAAAAACGAGTGAAGTATGGAAACAAATCGAAGAATTCTGGTTACCGGTGGCTGCGGGTTTATCGGTGCAAATTTTGTCCGCCTCATTCTGGCTGAACAGCCTGACTGGCGTGTCATAAATCTGGACAAGCTGACCTATGCCGGAAATCTCCAGAATCTTGAAGGGATTGAAGAGGGTGAGCAGTATCGGTTTGTGAAAGCTGATATCTGTGATGCGTCGGCAATGGAAAAACTCTTTGTTGAGGAACAGATTGATTATGTGGTGCATTTTGCTGCAGAATCCCATGTGGATCGTTCAATAACAGGACCTGCTGCGTTTATCCAGACCAATATCGTCGGCACCTTTACTCTTCTTGAGGCGGCCAGAAAGGCGTGGCTGTCCGGTGACTGGAAGGGCAATGATCCCCGTTTTCTCCATGTCAGTACCGATGAGGTCTATGGCTCACTGGGTGAGACCGGAATGTTCACTGAAACCACACCCTTTGATCCCCGTTCTCCCTATTCCGCATCAAAGGCTTCGTCAGATCATCTGGTGAATGCCTATCTGCACACCTATGAGCTGCCGGTGCTGATTACAAACTGCTCAAATAATTATGGTCCCTACCAGTTTCCGGAGAAGCTGATTCCCCTTGTCTTTCACAATTCAATGACCGGAAAGGAGCTGCCGATATACGGGGATGGAAAGTATGTGCGTGACTGGCTCTATGTAAAGGATCACTGTGAGGCCATTGTTGAGGTCCTTGTCAGGGGCAGGATCGGTCAGTCATATAACATAGGCGGTAACAACGAAAAGCAGAACCTTGAGGTGGTAACCCTTATCTGTGACACCCTGGATGAAAAAATAGGGCTTCCGGCATCCGGTGCTCCCCGCAGGGAACTGATCACCTTTGTCAAGGACAGGCTTGGTCATGACAGGCGTTATGCCATTGATGCCTCTTTTATAAAAGAGCAGCTTGGCTGGGAGCCTCAGGTCACCTTTGAAGAGGGAATTGCCAGGACCGTGGACTGGTATCTTGCCAACCAGGACTGGGTCGCCTCTGTGATAGACGGCAGCTACCAGAAATATTATGAAAAAATGTATGGCTAATATATGAAAGTTACAGCAACAGCAATTCCGGAAGTCCTTCTGGTGGAACCCACCGTGTTTGGCGATGATCGGGGCTTTTTCTATGAGAGTTTCAACGCCAGAGAGTGGCGGGAACAGACCGGTCTTGAAACAACGTTTGTGCAGGATAATCATTCCCGTTCAATGAAAAATGTCCTTCGGGGTATCCACTACCAGATTGAACAGGCCCAGGGGAAGCTGGTGCGTGTGGTTGTCGGTGAAGTCTTTGATGTGGCAGTTGACCTGCGGAAAAGCTCGCCCACTTTCGGTAAATGGGTGGGGGATCGCTTGAGTGCGGAAAATAAAAAAAGTCTCTGGATACCTGAAGGTTTTGGACACGGTTTTCTGGTACTCTCTGATGTGGCGGAATTTCTTTACCGGACCACGGATTTTTATGCACCCCGGTTTGAACGCTGTATTATCTGGAATGATCCGGAAATAGCCATTGACTGGCCCCTGGATGGAAATGAGCCCCTGCTCTCTGACAAGGATGCAAAGGGCAGCAGTTTTACGGCTGCAGAGCTGTACAGGTAGAGTGCTGCGGCTTCGTGATCACCGTTCAGCGGCGATTCAGATTGCAGTCGGATACCTGTGACAGCACCCGTGAAAGGTGCTCGAAAAAGCTCTTTGCCCCCTGATCGTCAGGGGTGCGTTCAAGTATCTCTTCATAGATGGTGAAGAGTTTTGTCAGCACATGGGGAAGATCTTCCTCCTCCATGTCCCCCAGCAGTTCCCAGAGATCGTTTGTATCTGTCATCTTTTTCTGTTTTACTTTACCACTCAAAGCGCAGGGTGTTGTCAAGTGCATCCACCCTGGTGAGTTTGACCGATACCCTGCAGCCCGGTTCCGGGCGGTTTCTGGTCGGGGTGGGAAGATCAATGTTTAAAAGGATGTCTGTGAGCAGGAGGAAGGTCCGTTTCGGACCGGATTCAAGTACCAGGGCATTCTGGGGCTGTCCCTTGCGTGCCTCAAGGTATTTGAGCAGCCAGTAGCGATGGCGCTGCTGGCGTACATTGTTGGCCCGTGCCAGGGTGCGGCCGATGACAGAGGTAAAGTCCTTGCACATCTCTTCGGTGAACCGGACCTCTTCACGGCGGACCAGTGAATGGATCTGGTGCTGCATCACAAGATCAAGGAGCCTGCGAATGGGGGAGGTGATGGTGGTGTACTGGGTGACTCCAAGGCCGCTGTGGGGCTGGGCGTTGATGAGCAGTTCGCCGCGTGACAGCATCTTTCGCTGTTTTGAGTTGAGGAAAAGATCGTTGTCCAGGCCATGAACAACCCGTTTTTTCGGCGGCTTCTGGGCTCTGAAGAGGCCCGGTGCCATCCTGTCGGCAACGTATCGTGCCGCCTGGGTATTGGCGAGTATCATCATCTCCGAGACAAGGGTCCGTGACGGGGTGTCGGTGTCAGCCAGACTGACCTGAACCTTTGCGCCGTCATGGATGTGAATGTTCACATCGGGAAATGGCAGCAGCAGGGCTCCCGCATCAAGTCGCTTGTTGCGCAACTTACGGCGCAGATCGTTGAGAATGGCAAGTTCCGGGTCTGTCTTGATCATGGTGTCAGCTTCATCATAGGTGAGGCGTCTTGCAACCTTTATGATGGAGGGATGGATGCGGACTTTAAGGACCTCGGCCTCATCGGAGAGAAGGATCATAAAACTGAGTGCCGCCCGGAGTTCACCCTGAATAAGACTGCAGATGCCCTGGGAAAGATGGCGCGGCAGCATGGGAATCTGGCCTTCGGGGAAATAGATGGAGGTGCCGCGCTGCATTGCTTCGATAAAGAGCGGATCTTCGGGGCGGACATAGTGTGCCACATCTGAGATGTGGACTCCCACCAGATAGTTCCCGTTCTGTTCTTCAATGGTGAGGGCGTCATCGAAATCAAGGGTGGTGGGCCCGTCAATGGTCATCGGGCGCAGCTTGGTGAAATCTTTTCGTGCCGGGTCGTTAAAGAGTTTGTCAACTCCCTGCTGCAGGAGCATCTCTGCCTGCTGAATACCGAGTAACGGGAAGACCACCGGGAGATCATTGCGGAGCAGCGGAATGTTTTCATTGGCATCCCAGATACCGGCCTTCACCAGGAGGTGGAATGGGTCATGGGGCCTGTTGAATCCGGCAGCTTTGAGTATCTTCCGGGCAATGTCGGCGTGTTTGGAGTCGGCTCCGGCGAGATAGAAGTCCCGGATGATGGCGAGGCATTCCTTGCCGTTACTGTCTATTTCAAGGTCTTTTCTGCTGCTGTTGTGGACCTTTTGGAGGAATTCTGCACCCATGGCGATAAGGGTTTTGGTCTTCTCCTCCTTGTCGCGCTGTCTGCGGATCTGTTCGATCTGCACGGCTGTGTGGGCAAGGACCTTGTTCTCTCTGTATTTGAAGTAGAGCCGGTCCACAAAAACTGAGCGAAGGAAGGCTGCAACGATATCGTCGTCGGCATCCTTGCCAAAACTGAGTTCAGCCAGAAAGGCCGGCTGGAAGGTGTCCGTGGGTTCGTCGGAGGTGAGTTCCCATATCTCCTGAAGATTGATCGTCTCCATGAGCTGCTTTCTCTTCTCGGCCGTTTCCATGAGCTGACGGCTGAGCTCTTCACGGGGGAGTTCCACGGAGTGGGTCTTCTCGGAGCAGTGTACGACCCGGGACAGGGGAAGGTTCATTTCCCGGCCGTTCTGATTGATGAGACGCAGACGTTTGGCCTGGCAGCCGGTGACATAGGCACAGAGAAATTTGCCTCCATCAAGATATTCTATGAGTTTCCCTGTTGTTGCCACGCAATGTCGCCTTTTTGCCCGAGTTGTGAAATAAAAGATGTTTTCTGCTAAGTTTGCTATAGTAAACTATAAAGCATAACCTTTTTACTATAGTGTGCTTTTTAATTTTGAGCACTTTAAAAAAGAATTATTTTTATTCATAATGAAGGATTGAGAGATTGATAGATATAAACGATTTTCTAGGTGAAAGCATCCGCTCTGGTATGGTGGCCATTGTAGGCCCCCCGAATGCCGGTAAATCAACACTGATGAACCAGTTTCTTGGTCAAAAGATTTCCATTGTCAGTCATAAACCCCAGACCACCAGAAACCGGATCCTCGGAGTGGTGAACGGTGAGGGCTATCAGGTTGTTCTCCTTGATACTCCAGGCCTGCATAAGGCGCGTCAGCCGCTGAACCGCGAGATGGTGCGCATTGCCATGGAGAGTCTCAAGGAAGTTGATGTGATTCTCTACATGATAGATGTTTCTCTGCCCCTGCCCGAAAAGGTAGCAGAGGAGAAAAATAAAGAGATGATTGAGCAGATGGACGGTGTTGAGGCACCGGTTATCCTTGTCCTGAATAAAGTGGATCTTCAGGACAAGGAACTGCTGCTGCCCATGATACAACACTACTCGGAACTCTATCCGTTCCACAGTGTGATGCCCGTCTCCGCCCTCACCGGTGAAGGGACGGATGCTGTACTGAATGAGCTGCTCACGCTCCTTCCCATGGGCCCACGCTATTTTCCAGAGGATATTCCAACGAACGCGACCGAGAGATTTCTGGTGGCCGAAATTGTCAGGGAGAAGGTCTTCCTGCTCACCGGTCAGGAAATTCCCTATTCATCGGCGGTGACCATTGAGTCCTTTCAGGACGACGAGAAGAAGCGGATGACCACCATCCATGCGACAATTGTTCTGGAGAGAGGCTCACAGAAGGGTATTGTCATCGGGAAGGGCGGCAAGAAGCTGAAGAGCATCGGCATTGCGGCACGCAAGGATATTGAGAAACTGCTGGGCCAGAAGGTGCTCTTAAAGCTCTGGGTAAAGGTCAGGAAAAACTGGTCAAAAGATGAGCGCTTTCTGAAAGAGCTGGGCTTCTGACGGAAGTCGTGTCTATTCGGTTTTCTTGAGGTCCGGTTTGACTCCATCTGTTGCAGAACTGGTTCTGTACTCGGTGTAGAGATTCAGACTTTTTAAGATGTTCAGGGCACTGCGGAGCTGGTTGTCTTTTTTCAGACGATCAGCGATTTTTCTCCGTTCTTTTTGTGCTGCAGTGTCGTCTGCCCCGGAGGGTTTCTCTTCTGCCTTCCTGTTGTCTTCACTGCTGTTCAGGATGTGGTTTTTCAGGTCCGCCTCCCGTAGAAAATTCGGGAGTATCCGCTCGTCCTTCTCCTGCTTGACATAGGGGATATAGGGAACCTCCACGTCGGGAACAATGCCCGTTGCCTGGATTGATCTGCCGTTCGGGGTGAAGTAGCGGGCGGTTGTTATTCTGAGACCTGATCCGCCGGGCATGGGAAGAATTGTCTGTACGGAGCCCTTGCCAAAGGTCTTGGTTCCCACAATCACTCCACGTTTATGGTCCTGGATTGCTCCGGCCACAATTTCCGAGGCACTGGCTGAACCTTCGTTTACCAGAATAACCAGGGGGTAGAGGTTCTTGCCATTGTTGGAATGGGCCTGAAATGTCATGTTTTGTTCCTGGATACGCCCCTTGGTGTACACCACAAGACCCTTTTCAAGGAAGATATCAGAGACGGAAATCGCCTGATCAAGAAGTCCACCGGGATTGTTACGGAGATCAAGGATGAGTCCTTTGATGTGATGTTTTTCCTCGAGTTTCTGGAGCAGTTCTTTGACATCTTTGGTGGTCTGCCCCTGGAAGTTTGTGATCCGCACATAGGCAAAGCCGGGTTCCAGAAACATGCCGTTAACACTGTGCAGTGAAATAATATCACGGACAATGGTGAAATCCTTGAGCTCCTGCCAGCCGTCACGATATATTGAAATCATGACCTTGCTTCCCTTTGGACCGCGGAGGAGTTTTATGGCTTCCATGGATGGCATATCCTTGGTCGCCTCCCCGTTGATCTTCACAATCAGATCTTTGGCCTGCAGCCCGGCCTTGTCGGCGGGGGTTCCTTCAATGGGAGAAATGACGGTGAGGATGCCGTCACGGATGGTGACTTCAATTCCTATTCCAGAAAAATTTCCACGTGTCTCCTCCTGGAGTTCATCAAAGTCCTCTGCAGTAAGATAGGAAGAGTGCGGGTCGAGGGAGAGGAGCATGCCGCTGATTGCCCCCTCTATGGTTTTGTCCGCATCAATCTCATCGATGTAGTTTTCCTGTAATATACTGAGTACATTAGCAAAGGTTTCAAGCTGCTGGTAGGTGGCTTCGCGCTGTTCCTGGGATATTGCTGCATGCAGGACAGTGCTGCAGGAGAGAAAAATTGAAAGGGTGGCGATGAGGGTGGTTAATATTTTCACGTGATGTCCGTTTTGGAAGTAATTGAGAATAGTTTTGAAGGCACCTTTTGTATGGGAAATCCGGAACAGTGTATTAAAGAACGATTCTTCTGATTATTGCAGAATAAGGTCGCTGTTGTCAAGCCACTGTAGCGGGTCAAGGGGGGTGGAACCATGTCTGATTTCAAGGTAGATCCCCTCTTCCATGAGTGTTGCGGTATCACCGGTGAGGGCTATGGTGTCTCCCTGCTCCACTTTGTCACCCTCCTTTACCAGGAGTTTTTCCAGCCGTGAGAGGATGCTGAAGTACTGGAACCCGTGATCAATGATCACGGTATTTCCATATCCGTAAAGATAGGAGGCGTAGCGTACTTCACCTTCGAAAATAGCCTTGACCGGATGCACACCGCTTGTGGCAATGGTGATCCCGGTGGTCTGGCCGCTCACTCCGAGACGGTTTTTGCGCTTTTCACCGAAACGGGCAATAACAGTCCCCTGTATGGGAGCGGGATGTTTGCCTTTGTCGAGCAGAAAGCCCTGGTCAAAGAGCTGATCCTCTCTCTTTAGAGACTCAAGGGAGCGTGAGAGGTCATCTGCCACTTTTTTCATCTCTTTGACAGCCTGTTCGTGAAGCTCTTTTTGAGTTTCTATTCGGCTGAGCAGGGTTTCCTTTTCAGCTTTAATGGTGTTGAGGGTATCCTGTTCCTTGCGTGCCTGGGTAATAAAGTCATTGAGAACGGTTTTTTCAAGGCTCAGGGTCTCCTTGGCTTTCTGTATCTCTGCAATGGTATTGCGGAAGACATTGATCAGGTTCCTGTCATAATCGATCAGAGTGGCGAAGGAATCACGAAACTTCAGCATCTGCGGCAGGCTTTCTGTGGAAAAGGCCACATTGGCAATACCGATTTTTCCCATCTTGTAGTAGGCCTTGATACGCACCTGAAGATGATCCTGGACATCTTTCTTGGCGGCTTTTGCCTCCTGGAGTTCCTGCTCTTTGGCGGCAATCAGTTCCTCCTGTGTGGCCATCCGCTGTTCAAGGATGTGCAGCTTTTCAAGCTGGGCCACCAGTCTGCTGTTGATTGCATTGAGCTCATCTAGAAGACTGCGTTTCTTTTTTTTACTGAACTCTATCTGCTGTAACTGTCCTGCAATGCCGTCCTGGAGTTTGCTGATATTGATACTGAACTTGTTTATACTCTGTCTGATACGCTGTTTTTCCGCCTTTCGATCTGTTGCAGCCCCGCTGACGGCAGGTACTGTGAAGGGACAGGCGAGCACGCTCCAGAAGAGTAACAGTATGAGAGTATTTTGGCCTGTGAGCCTGAGATATCCGGGTGCGGTGTGTTGACGAGGCATCAGATTCGGAGAAATTTTCTGATGGAAGTATAACTGCCGATGCTGCAGAGGCAGATGGAGGAGAGGATGATAAGAAAAATAACAATGGGCGGGAAAAAAGAAAACTGAAACAGACTTAAGAGGCCCGGTCCTGCAAAGTGGGAGCTGATCCACTGGAACAGGCCGTAGAGTGCAGTGAGGCCGATGATGGAGCCCATGAATCCCTGGAGAATCCCTTCAATGAGAAAGGGGGTTCGGATATAGCTGTTGGTGGCACCGACAAGTTTCAGGAGTTCCAGTTCGTCCTGTCGTCCCATGATGGTGAGCCTGATGGTGTAGGCAACCATAAAGGTGGCGGTGAGGATCAGGAGCGTACCAGAGAGAAAAACAACGATGGTGAGCAGCCTGGTAAAGTAATAGAAACGCTCCACCCACTCCTGGCCATACTGTACTTTCTCCGTACCGGGCAGGTTGGCCAGGTATTCTGAAAAGAGTTTTATCTGGTTGTAACCGCGCAGACTTTTTAAGGGAATCACCTCAATGGAGGCGGGGAGAAAATTTTTGGGCATGTCTTTTAACACATCGGAATTCTCTCCAAGCTGTCTGGCAAAACGCTGATAGGCCTCTTCCCGCGAGATAAAATGGATCTCTTCAACGTCATCAAAGTTCTGTATTTTCCGGCGCAGCTGCTCCTGCATCTGGGGGCCCGGCTCTTCTTCGAGATAGACGATAAGCCGGAGATCATCACTTAGGCGGTCACCTGCGCCAAGCATGTTGGTGTAGATAAGATAGAAAAAGGCAAAGATGAGTACGGAAAGGCTCACTGTGAGAAAGGTCATGAACTGGGAAGTCCATGTCTGCCTGAGGTTACGTCCCGCCTGTCTGAAGACTGCGAACCAGAAATTCATGAGAGTTGCCCCCTTGTGAGGGAGTGGATGTTGCCGTCACGCAGCTCCATGATTCTGTGGTTGCCCTGCTGGTAGATGGAGTCGTCATGGGTGGCGATCACAATGGTGGCACCGGCTTTGTTACAGCGGGTAAGAAGTTCCATGACCCGTTTTGTGGTTGATGCGTCAAGGTTTCCCGTTGGCTCATCCACAAGGATGAGGCGTGGCGAATTGGCGACGGATCGTGCCAGGGCAACCCGCTGCTGCTCACCACGGGAAAGTTCACCGGTGAGGGTGTCATGCTTGTCCACTAGTTGTAATTGCTCCAGAAGATCACGCACCCGATGCCTGATGGCCCGGGGCTTTTTGTAGGAGACTTCCATGGCAATTGCTATGTTTTCAGCAACGGTGCGGTTACTGAGCAGCTTGAAATCCTGGTAGGCGACTCCGATTTTCTGTCTCAGGTGGGCAAGGTCCTTGCCTTTCAGTTTGTTGATATTGTAGCCGGCAACTTCGATGAGACCGTTGCTCGGGGTTTCCATGTTGCAGATAAGCTTCAGGAGGGTGGTCTTCCCGGCACCGCTTCGGCCGATGAGAAAAAACATCTCTCCGGTGGCAATGGACAGCGATATATCGGAGAGCGCAGTTATGTTCGGGTCATATGTACGGCTCACCTTGATCATTTCGATCATGACGTTGCCGGGTGTTGCTTTATCTTCTCTATATTCTTGACTGGACACGGAGTATAATAACAGGTGGCAGGTTAGGAGAAAATTCTGTCAAATATTTCGTTGACTGTCTGGATAATATCTGCTGAATCATCCAGCCCGATATAGGACTTGCCGCTGAGCTCCTGACTGATGAGTACGTCACTTGAAGGAATGATCCCGCCAAGCTCCATTCCGGAATCGGCCACTGCCTCATCAATTTTTTCCTGCAGGGCAGGGGGCACCGGCTGTGGAGCCCGGTTCACCAGAAGATACTGATTTTTTATCTCAAGTCCCAGTGGTTCGGTGATTTCTGAAATTCGTCTGGCGGTGAGTATGCCGCGGGCAGACGGATCGGAGGTGACCAGCAGGTAATCGATGCTGCGCATGTTCATGCGGCTCAGATGCTCCATACCCGCCTCGTTGTCAACGATGATGTATTTGTAATTTTCAGCAAGCTTATCCATGGTCATGGCAAGATACTGGTTGGCGGCGCAGTAGCAGCCGGGTCCGTCGGGTTGTCCCATGACAAGAAGATCAAAACCGCTCTCTTCAATAAGTGCCTGGTGGATCTTCATCTCCATGAACTGGTCCCGGGTGACGTTGGGTGGCAGTTCACCCTTGAGTTCTTTACGAATCTGGCCAAGGGTCAGGTTGACATCAAGGCCGAGAAGTTCATTGAGATTGGCGTTGGCATCAGCGTCAACAAGGAGAAACGGAGTCTCTTTTTTGTTGAGTAAATATCTGGTCAGGAGGGCGGATGTGGTGGTTTTACCTGTCCCGCCTTTGCCTGCCATGGCAATTACTTTTGTCATTCGTAAGCTCTACATATAATGATTTGAAATGAATTTAATGAAATATCTAACATTCCTACTCTAATTAAGGCGTTCACTGTTGTCAAATTTAAAGCTGTTTTCAATGGTTTTTACCATTTTTACTTGCAAGTTCGACTGCAGTTGGTAAATTTAACCCCTTTACTGTTGTATATTTTTTTTACCTCAAACTGACCAGTATGTTTTATATAAGGAGAGAGTTATGGATTACAGGGACACCCTGAATCTGCCGCAGACCAAGTTTAAGATGAAGGCCAATCTGAATCAGAAAGAGCCAATGTACCTTAAACGCTGGGAAAAAGAAGATCTGTACGGAATGCTGCAGGAGCATGCCGAGGGAAAGCCCCTCTATGTGCTTCATGACGGCCCTCCTTATGCCAATGGGCATATCCATCTCGGTACTGCTTTTAATAAGATTTTAAAGGACATTATTCTGAAATCCCGCCGCATGGCAGGTTTTCAGGCTCCGTATATTCCCGGCTGGGACTGTCATGGGCTGCCCATCGAGCACAACGTTGATCAGGAGCTTGGCGAGAAAAAGAATTCCATCCCCAAAATTTCCAAGCGCGGTGCCTGCCGCAAGTATGCAGAGAAATGGATCAAGACCCAGAAGCAGGAGTTTAAACGACTGGGTGTCCATGGTGACTGGGATAATCCCTATCTCACCATGAATTATGACTATCAGGCAACAATTGCCAGAGAGTTCAACAAGTTTCTGCTGTCCGGTTCGGTGATCCGCAACAAGAAACCGGTCTACTGGTGTTCCACCTGTACCACTGCCCTGGCTGAAGCCGAGGTGGAATATTATGATCACAGCTCTCCTTCCATCTATGTGAAGTTTGCAGTTGAAGAGGACTGGTCCGATATTGACCCGGCCCTGGCCGGCAACAGTCTCTCTGTTGTTATCTGGACCACCACACCCTGGACACTTCCTGCAAATCTGGCAGTTGCCTTTCATCCTGATTTTGAGTATGCCGCGGTAAAGAGCGGATCTGAAACTCTTATCATGGCCAGAGATATGGTGGAAGGGGTTATGGAGAAGATGGGGATTGCGGATTACTCTGTTGTGGCCACCTTCTCTGCAAAGGGTCTTGAAAACCGGAAATGCCGCCACCCCTTCCTGGACCGGGACTCTTTAATGGTCCTTGCAAATTATGTGACCCTTGAGGCTGGAACCGGCTGTGTTCATACCGCTCCCGGGCATGGTGCGGACGATTATCTCACCGGTCTTCGCTATGACCTTGATATCCTCTCGCCGGTTGACAGTGAGGGACGTTACACCGAGGAAGCGGGTCAATACGCCGGGCAGCAGGTACCTGCAGTGAATACGGTTATCAATGCGGATATGGCGGCCTCCGGTGCCCTGCTCCATGAGGATTCGATAGATCACAGCTATCCCCACTGCTGGCGCTGTAAAAAACCGGTCATGTACCGGGCCACACCGCAGTGGTTTATCTCCATGGAGGTCAATGACCTGAAGAAGAAAGCCCTGGCTGAGATCGAGAACGTGCAGTGGACACCGGCGTGGGGGATGCAGCGCATTCACTCCATGGTGGAAAACCGTCCCGACTGGTGTCTGTCGCGGCAGCGTACCTGGGGCGTTCCCATAACCGTTGTCTCCTGCCGGGCCTGTGGGGAAGTGGTGAAGAGTGAGGCACTTGTTGCACGCATTGACGAGTTGTTTCGTAAGGAAGGGGCCGATGCATGGTTTCGTCACGAGCTCTCGGATTTTCTTGATGAGGGGTACAGCTGCAGCTCCTGCGGGGCAACAGAATTTGAAAAAGAGGAGGATATCCTCGATGTCTGGTTCGATTCGGGGAGCTCTCACGCGGCGGTTGTGGAAGCGCGTCCTGAACTTCGTGCTCCTGCCGATCTCTACCTTGAGGGCAGTGATCAGCATCGTGGCTGGTTCCAGAGCTCATTGCTTACCTCTGTCGGGACCAGGGGCCGGGCACCCTACAAAGGTGTGTTGACCCATGGCTATGTGGTGGACGGACAGGGCAAGAAGATGTCCAAATCCATTGGTAATGTTGTGGCGCCCAGCGAGGTGATCCAGAAGTTTGGTGCGGAAATTCTCCGCCTCTGGGTCTCCAGTGAGGATTACCGTGATGACGTCAAGGTCTCCGATGAAATTCTGAAACAGGTGGCTGACAGTTATCGCAAGATCCGAAATACCATCCGCTATATGCTTGGTAACATCACAGACTTTGATCCAGCC
>JAMOMO010000074.1 GCA_027067035.1 Desulfobulbaceae bacterium | reverse complement strand
CCAAGGCCGAGGTAATCAACGGCCTTGCCACCGTTGGTGAGCAGAATAGAGACGGCCTTGGCAACGTCCATGGCGCTTCCCCCGCCAACACCGACCACACAGTCACAACCGGCTTTCCTGGCAATCCTGGTTCCTTTGTCAGCAAGTTTTAAACCTGGCTCCGGGTCAATTTTATCATAGACAGTGAAGGGGATTTTTGCTTTTTTAAGTGGCGCAATGATAGACTTGATCAGACCAGCCTGTACCAGGCCCGGGTCAACAACCAGAAAGACATTGCTGCCGTTGAAATCGCGTACTGTTTTTGCAAGATCTGCAATGGCACCTGCACCAAATTGAATCCGGGTGGGTTGGGTAACAGTAAATGTTTGAGTCAGGGTCATGGGCTGCTTCCTTTTATGGTTGTTTAACTGATGTTTGATTTTTATGTCTGATGAGCATCGAAACTCTGCTTCGCTAAGCCGGAGTTGTCATGAGCCCGCATTACAGGGGACGTCACTCAGCCATCCATGGGTCCCGGTTACGGCTGTCCGTGCCGCAGATGCCCGCATGATGGTCATGAAACAGTTCCTGGGCACAAGTGGTTCAGCTGAGGTTTGATGCTAATCAAATTTTTATGAAGCCAGCAGCTTCTTAAGCTTTATATGATATCAAGTCAAACCCAAAATATACAATAAAAATGAAAAAAGATTGTTCAATAAAAGTGAAGAGTAATGTAGGTTTTGCTGATAATGAAAAGAGATTCAGGTATTTAATATATAATTAGAGGGATTCATGGAGAAAATGAGAAAAAAGATTGTTCTGGCAAACCCCAGAGGATTCTGTGCAGGGGTGGACAGGGCGATTTCAACGGTGAAGCTTGCAGTAAAACAGTATGGTGCTCCGATTTATGTTCTGCACGAAATAGTTCATAACAGGCATGTGGTTCAGGAGCTTGAAAGTCTTGGGGTCATATTTGTTGATGACCTTGTGGATGTACCGCGTGCCGCCATCTGTATCTTCAGTGCCCATGGTGTGTCTGTGGAGACGGAAATGCGTGCCAAAACCCTTGGGCTGAGAACCATAAACGGTACCTGCCCGCTGGTCGGTTCGGTGCATAATATGGTGGAAAAATATTATGCCGATGGCTATGACGTGATAATCATCGGTCACCATAATCATCCAGAGGTTGAGGGGACCGCCGGCCGGGTCATGGGAAATGTCCATGTGGTTGCCACCGAGGAAGAGGCGGAAACAGTTGAAGTCCAGGATCCGGCAAGAGTTGCCTATGTGACCCAGACAACACTGAGTCAGGATGACATCGCCGGTATCCGGGATATTCTGTTGCGGAGGTTTCCGGGAATCAAGGGGCAGAAGTCGAACATCTGCTATGCAACTTTGAACCGGCAGGATGCGGTGCGGGAGCTTGGTGAAAGCTGTGATGTACTGCTGGTTGTCGGATCAAAAAATAGTTCAAACTCCAACAGGTTGCGTGAAGTCGGTGAGCGTGCGGGAATGCGCGGCTATCTCATTGATGATGAGTCTGATATTGAAATGAAGTGGCTGATCGGGATGAAGACCATCTGTATCACGGCCGGTGCTTCAGCCCCTGAACGTCTGGTACAGGGGGTGATCTCATTTCTGCAGAAGCAGGGATTTGAGGACTTTCGGGAGATGGAGGGGAAAGAGGAAAAGATCAGTTTTAAGCCTGCCACCCTTGAAACCAGCTGATGGCGGTTCCATCTCTGTTTTCCGCTTTCCGCTGGAAAACAGAGATGGGCTGATTCCGCTGGATCAGGCCAGGGCCTCTTTTATTCGTGCCATGGCCTTCTCCACATTCTCGTAGGAATTAAAGGCTGACAGTCTGATATAGCCTTCACCGCATTTACCAAAGCCTGCACCCGGAGTACAGACAACACCGGCTTTGTCCAGCAGCATGTCAAAGAACTCCCAGGAGTCACGGTTCCCCTGAATCCAGATGTAGGGTGAGTTGTCACCACCCACAAAGTCATAGCCCAGGTTTTTTATCTCCTTTGCGATGAGATCGGCATTTTTGAGATAACCGGCAACAAGCTCACTGGTCTGCAGCCTGCCCGCCTCACTGTATACGGCCTCAGCCGCACGTTGCACCGGATAGGAGACTCCGTTGAACTTGGTGCAGTGGCGACGGTTCCAGAGGGGATGGATGAGCTGGCGGCCTCCCTTGGAGTCATATGCTGTACATTCTTTTGGAACAACGGTGTAGGCACAACGGGTTCCGGTGAAGCCGGCATTTTTGGAGAATGACCGGAATTCGATGGCAACTTCTCTGGCACCTTCAATCTCATAGATTGATTTGGGCAGCGATTCATCACGGATGAAGGCTTCATACGCAGCATCAAAGAGGATCAGCGCCTTGTTTTCCCGTGCGTAATCAACCCAGGTCCTGAGCTCTTCCCTGGTGATTGTGGAGCCGGTGGGGTTGTTGGGAAAACAGAGGTAGATAAGATCAGCCTTTTCAGCGGGCAGGCTTGGTACGTAGTTGTTTTCCTTAACGGAATCAAGGTAGATAATGCCTTTGTACCTGCCATTCTCAAACTCTCCGGTTCGTCCTGCCATGACATTGGTATCAAGATATACGGGGTATACAGGGTCCGGGATGGCAATTCGAGCATCCCTTGTGAACAGTTCCTGAATGTTTCCGGTATCGCATTTGGCACCGTCGCTCACAAATATCTCATCAGCTGAGATATCTGCGCCACGCGCCTGAAAGTCATTTTTCGCAATGGCCTCCCGAAGAAAATCATAGCCCTGTTCCGGCCCGTAACCGCGAAAACCGGCATCTGACGCCATCTCGTCAATTGCCTTGTGGAATGCCTCTGTACAGGCCTGGGGCAGGGCGCGGGTCACATCGCCGATGCCAAGACGAATGATCTCCTTATCCGGGTTTGCCTTCTGGAATTCAGCAACTTTTTTTGCAATATTGGAAAAGAGATAGGATGCCTGAAGCTTCAGGTAGTGTTCATTGATCTTGATCATGGGATTATTGCCTCAAATTTGATATGGTAAATGATAAAAAGAAGTTACTTGCAGTTCTCTTTTCGTAACAGTCAGCTTACAGTGCAGGGCACTCACCCTGATTGAAATGAAAACAGCATTCAACGCGGGTACGGGGTTTGTCAGGTAGGAAAATATACTGGATGGGACCGGCTGTCAACGGCAACCGGAATATATCCTGAATCCGTGATTAAAATTTGTACATGGATATTGTAGTATCTTGATTTCACCTGTCTTCCTCTGAGTGGCAGGCCGGTTTTCTTTCTTCACCCGGCTGTCGGGATTCAGGTATGTGTAAAAGAAAAATGATAAGGGAAAAAAAGAGATGTCTCAAAAACAGCACTCCACCATATACAGAAAAGATTATCAGGCTCCGGCCTGTTTCGTACGTGAAGTCTTCCTCAATTTCATCCTTGGTGAAGAGCACACTGTTGTTCATGCAAAATCACTTATTCATAAAAACCCGGACATTCACGGGACCGAAAATCTCTTTCTTCATGGTGAGAACCTTGAGCTCCTTCACGTTACAGTGAATGGCGGAGTACTGAATGAGGAGCACTACCAACTGCACGAAAAGGGGATTACCCTGCTCAATGTTCCTGATGAGTTTGTCCTTGAGATCACAACCCGGATATTCCCGGATACCAATACAGCACTGGAAGGACTGTACCGTTCCAGCGGGAATTAC
>JAMOMO010000073.1 GCA_027067035.1 Desulfobulbaceae bacterium | reverse complement strand
CGATTATCTCACCGCTTTTTCTGTCAAAAAGCACCTTGGTCACTCCGGTGCTGCAGGCTGAGCTGAGGGCCCGGCCATTGGCTCCCCAGGGAAATTTCCCTTTGGAGTATTTCATTTTTTGTGCCCTGGCCTCTTTTTCAGTCATGCCCATCCAGGCAATTTCCGGATCGGTATAGGCAACAGAAGGTATTGTTGCCGGACAAAAACGCGCATCTCCCCCGGCAATATTTTCAGCAGCCACCTTCGCCTCATGACTCGCCTTATGTGCAAGCATGGGCTCTCCCACCACATCGCCCACCGCATAAATATGAGCAACAGAGCTTTGGCACTGCTCGTTTACCTCAATAAATCCCCTCTCAGAGACCGCAACACCTGTGTTTTCAAGCCCCAGACCAGCACTGTTGGGCCGCCTGCCCACCGCAATCAGAACCGCATCGAACCCGGCCTGCTCCGGCGCCTTCCCGCCTTCAAATGTGGCCAGGATGCCTGTGGCTGTGGCCTTCAGGGCCGTCACTCTGCTTTTGGTGAATATCTGGTATTCCTTCTTCAGTTTTAAAAAGAGCGGCTGAACAAGGTCCTTATCAGCCGGCGGGATGATCTGAGCCTCCATCTCCACAATGGTTATTTTCGAACCAAGAGCGCTGTATATCCGCGCCATTTCAAGGCCGATTATCCCACCACCGATGATAAGAAAATTTTCCGGGACAGTGGCCACGCCCAGGGCATCGCCACTGTCCCAGATTCGTGGATCATCGGGAATACCCGGTAGAACAACGGGAGAAGAACCGGTGGCTATGACACAGTTTTTAAAACGCAGCTCGGTCTTCCCCCCCTCTTCAGCAGTGACAATAAGCGTTGCATCATTCTGAAAATACCCCCTGCCCCGGACTCGTGTGATCTTGCGCAGCTGCCCCAGTTTGTCAAGCCCCGCTGCCAGCTGCTCAACAACCTGCTTTTTTTTGGCCAGCAAAGCTGAAACATCTATTTCCGCCACCCCGAAATTCACTCCGTAGTCTGCAGCACCAGCTGCCTTCTCCACAAGGGATGCGCCATGAAGCAGAGTCTTTGACGGAATACAGCCCTCATTGAGACAGACCCCGCCCAGTCTGTCACGTTCTTCAACAAGACAGACTGAAAGACCAAGATCTGCTGCACGAAAAGCTGCTGTGTAGCCCCCAGGACCACCACCCAGTACCAGGAGATCATAAGGTGTATCACATTTTTCCATTATCCATTGCCTCCCTGCCTGTTATTCCTCTTCTGCACCGACCGGTACAGTTCCCCGGCCCGGTAGGAACTTCTGACATGGGGCCCGGCTGCAACACCAGCAAACCCTAGTTCCCGTGCCTTTCCCCCCAGATTGTCAAACTCCTCAGGCGGCACATATCGCTGTACCGGCAGATGTTTCACCGAGGGCTGCAGATACTGGCCCAGGGTCAGAAGATCACAGCCCGTCTCACGGATATCAGTCATTGTTTGCAGAAGATCCTCTCTGGTCTCGCCAAGGCCCAGCATCAGACCGGACTTGGTGATGATTCCGGGATCAATTTCCCTGACCCTTTTCAGCAGCTCAAGGGAGCGCTCATAAATGGCCTGGGGCCGCACTTCGGAATAGAGAGCGGCAACGGTCTCAACGTTATGGTTAATGACCGCCGGCCTGAAGTGACAAAGCTGTTTCAGTGCCGCCATGCTGCCCTGGAAATCAGGGATCAGAACCTCCACAAGACACCCTGGACACCGCCTGCGGATCGCTGCAATGGTCCGGCCGAAATGTTCTGCGCCACCATCAGATACGTCATCACGACTCACCGAGGTGAGCACCACATAACTGAGACCCATTTCAGCAACTGCTGCAGCCGTTCGTATCGGCTCATCCGGGTCCAGTGCTTTTGTGACACCATGCTTCACATTACAGAAACCGCAGTTTCGTGTGCAGCTCTCCCCCATGAGCATAAAGGTGGCTGCTCCCTTACCGTAACATTCAAACTGATTGGGACAACGCGCCTCCTGGCAAACCGTATGAAGACCGGAGCTGCTCAGCAGGCGCCTTGTCTGTTCATAGCCGGGTCCCGTGGGGAGACGCTGCCGCAGCCAGGCGGGTTTCGCGAGCCGTTCAGGGCGTGACAACCGTTTTCTCTTTGGTGCCGGACGCGCAAAAGCCATCTGTATTTTCTCTTTCATCTGCTCTTGAACCTCATCAAAAATCAGCTCCCGGCCGCACTCATATTCCATTGAACTCACCGATACTCCCGAGAGACCGCAGGGATTGATCCACTCAAATGGTTCAAGATCAGGATTCACATTGAGGGCCAGCCCGTGGTAGCTGATACCGTGCCTCACTGCAATCCCCACACTGCCGATCTTCCGGTCACCACACCAGATCCCGTGATTTCTGGAATCCCTGTTTGCTGCTATGCCGAAACGCTGCACAACGTTCAGCATGATCTGCTCCAGAGTGGAAACAAAATCCACCACACTGAAACCTGCACGCCTCAGATTGACCATCGGATAACAGACCAGCTGACCCGGCCCGTGATAGGTCACTTCACCGCCCCGTTCCACCCGCACCAGTTCCACGTTCCGCTCCGCCAGGAAGTCCTCGGACACACACACATGTTCAGGTCGTGCATGACGCCCCAGGGTAAAGACCGGATCATGTTCGAGTATCAGGCAGACATCATCGGCTCTTCTCTCTTTATGAAGTTTGCGAAGCAGTTCCATCTGGCGGCGGTGGGCCTGATCATAGGGAACCCGCCCGGGCTGTTCAATCTGCAGGGCAGTCATTTCCGTACCACATCACCCGGTCAGACACGGTTTTCGTGCCGCCAGGGTTTCATCAAGCCGCCGCAGCCGGGTTTTGCGGGGTGCCTCCCTGAGCCGCTCACCATCCTCACGGGCCTCACGGACAATATCCCTGAAAACGGCAATAAAACGGTCCAGGTCCTCCCTGCCTTCAGTCTCAGTGGGTTCAATCATAATTGCCCCGGAGACCACCAGAGGAAAGTATATGGTGGGTGGGTGGTAGCCATGATCAATGAGGCGTTTTGCCATGTCAAGGGTACTGATTCCGTTCTCCTGCTGCAGTCTGTCAGAGAAGACACACTCATGCATGCAGGCTGTTTCATAGGCAAGATCAAGGACATCACGCAATGATTCGCGGACATAATTGGCATTCAGCACAGCAAGCTGACTGGCTTTTTTCAGGTTTTCTGCGCCCATGGAGAGAATATAGCTATGTGCCCTGACAAGGACTGCAAAGTTACCGAAAAAGGCATGGAGACGACCGATGGAATCCGGACAGTCATGTTCCAGCTCATAGCGCTCCCCTCTTTTCCGGATACGGGGACGGGGCAGAAATTTTTCCAGTTTGCCGACAACGCAGATGGGACCGGCTCCAGGCCCCCCCCCGCCATGGGGTGTTGAAAAGGTCTTGTGGAGGTTGAGATGCATCACATCAACACCGCAGCGCTTATAGTCCACCATGCCCATGACCGCGTTCATGTTGGCCCCGTCCCCATAGACCAGCCCGCCGCGTTCATGGACAATGGCGGTGATCTCACGGATGGACTCCTCAAAGAGTCCCAGGGTATTGGGGTTGGTGAGCATGATTCCCACGCAATCCTCATCCATCAGGGCTGCAACACTTTCCACGTCAAGAGTGCCATCAGAGCCTGATTTCAATGGCACCGGTGTAAAGCCGCAGAGTGCAGCA
>JAMOMO010000072.1 GCA_027067035.1 Desulfobulbaceae bacterium | reverse complement strand
CAACATTCTCTCCATGGCGATCAGCAACCAGCAGGACAGATCCGAGCGTGACCGCCTGGCCACTGTTGTTGAGCAGTCTTCCGACTGTATCATCATCATCAATACCAGCGGCACCATCCTCTATGCGAATCCCGCCTGCGAAACAGTCACCGGCTTTGCCCCCCAGGAAATCGTCGGAGGCTCCATAAAGAAACTCTACACTCCAGCAATCAGGAAAAAACTCTGGCACGATCTGAGGGAGGCTCTTACGAACGGGGACCCCTGGAGCGGTCAGTTCGATAATTACCGGAAGGACCGAAGTCTCTATCAGGAGGAGATGCAGACTTCTCCAGTCTACGATCAGGAGGGACGGGTTGCCAATCAGGTTATCATCAAACGTGACATCACAGAAGACAAACGGCTGGAATCGATTGCGGAAGCAGCAAACCTCATGGATAACATAGGGTTTATCTTTTCAAGTATCCGTCATGAGCTCGGCAACCCCATCAACTCCATAAAAGTATCCCTTTCCGTACTCGAATCCAACCTGGAGAGTTATGACACAGAGGCCATTAGTCGCTTTATCCGTCGCGGCCTTTCGGATATCGGTCGTGTGGAGTACCTTCTGAAAACGCTCCGCAATTTCTCAATTTTCGAACGACCCGATATCAAAAAAACAGACATGCAGGCCCTGCTGGACAAACTGGTACAACTCACCGAAAAGGATCTGGCCAAGCGTTATATCATGCTGGCACTGGATCTCCCCAAAGAGCCGCTCTACGGGCTGGTTGACCCGAGAGCCTTTCTTCAGGTCCTCCTCAACCTCACCACCAATGCCGTTGCCGCGCTTGAAAACACGAACAATAAAACAATTACAATTTCACTGATTCAAAAACAGAAAAATCAGATTACATTCATATTTGAAGATAACGGCAGCGGCATGGAGGAAGACACGGTGAGAAACCTCTTTCGACCATTTTTCACCACCAAGGCCGAAGGAACAGGTCTTGGTCTGGTCATTGTCAAAAAAATGCTTGCCAAAATGAACTGCTCCATTACTGCCACTTCCCAGAAAGGCACAGGTACCCGCATGGAAATCATCGTTCCAACCGCCTGATTGTTGCTTTTACTGGACATCCCACATGTTTCCATGGTAATTTTCAGAAAATGCGACAGGTTTTTTCACCACCATTCAAAAGTAGTCCTTTTACAACAGAAAACAGGATACTTACAGAGTTCGATCAGACAGCATTGGGGCCGCAACCCCTTTTCTGAATCACAGAGAAATAAAACTCATACGAAATACAGCCAATGATCAATCCGGACTGCTGCTGAAACAGGCACAACAGAGAGAGTCATCAGCTATTTCAGGCAGTTTGAATTATCGCGGAGAAGCACATGAAAAAAGTTTTAATCGTTGACGATGACGAGAGTTTCCTGCACGGTCTCATAGAAGGCTTCAAGGCTTATGAGGACAAATTTTCCATCACAACAGCGGGTGATGGCATGGAAGCAGTTGAAGCTCTGAAATCCGAGAAAATTGATCTCGTCCTCACCGACCTCAAGATGCCACGAATGGACGGATTTGCCCTGGTTGCACACCTCAGCAGCAGCTACTCTGAAATACCCGTCATTGTCATGACCGCCTTCGGTACTCCTGAAATGGAGGATAACCTCCGTGACATGGGAACCTTTCAATACATAGAAAAGCCCATTGACTTCGGGGTACTTGTCGAAAAAATCCTCAAAGGACTGGCAGGCCCTTCAAAGGGCTATATCACAGGTGTATCCCTCTCCTCATTCCTGCAACTCCTTGAACTTGACAAAAAATCCTGTACCCTGACCATCCATGCGGGAAGCAAAACAGGCGTTATGTATTTCAGGGACGGCGACCTCCTTGACGCCTCAGCAAGAGATCTCAAAGGGAGTGAAGCAGCATTTGCAATTGTCAGCTGGAAAAACGTCGAGATTGAGATCGACAACCAGTGCTCGGCCACTGAAAAGAAAATTCAGGAATCACTGGGATTCATACTCCTTGAAGGCTGCAGAAGAAAAGACGAAAGCAACGCTGCCCAAAACCCTGTCACGAATAGTGAGGAGGAGGGTCTGGGGGGCCTTGATTCACTGAACATGGAAGATCTGGACCTTGATCTTCCCGGCAGCAACTCCTCGGCACCTGCAACAGCAGGCGGCTCTCAAGCATCCGCCACTTCAGACAATCCAGTCCTGGCGCAGTTCATCAATATGCTGAGTTCCTTTCCGGAAATAGTCAGCTCCACCATCAGTTCAAAAGAAGGGAACATTCTGCATCAGGCGGGAGTACCGGATAATAACACGGCAAACTTTATTACCTATGTTGCGGTGGCTGCGGAACAGATCGGTATTGCCATTGGCGCATCAGGGAGACAGTATTCAATTTTCACTCTGACAGATGACTCAAAACTTCTGGTGCTCTGTGGTCAGGACGTTATTGTCGGCCTGAAGGTGGGAAGTTCGGTCTTTCCCGAACCCATTGCAGACGGCCTTCGCCCGGTGCTGAGCAGAATAAGCCTCTCAGCCTGAAAAACATCAGAAAACAAGGAAGCCCTCATTATTCCATAAACTTATGGCACAAGCCATATCAGGACAGTCACAATGGATTCACTGCTTCAGGAAATAACCATACTCCCAGGCGTTCTCGGCTGCTTCGTGTTCAATGACGAACAGCAGATTGCTGGCAGCAAAATGCCTCCCATATTCAAAGAAAACAGTATTAAAACCATCGGCAACCTGCTGACCAGAACCATCCAGATCGGAAGCATGGCCCAGCTGGAATTCAAGGGGATCGAGTTTAAATACAACGAATCACTGCTCATAATCAAGCCCCTTCCCAAAAATGCACTGCTGATCATTATCTGTGAGCCAAATGCCAATAAATCCCTCATCAGTATGACCACCGGGATGCTGGCCGAAGATATTGCAAAGGCAATGGCCAACCCCATGGCAGCGGTTGCTCCCAGCCAGCCCGCTGCGACAAAAAGCAGTGATACTGCAGCTCCAGGCCAGCAGGAAGAAGTAACTGATCTTGCAGAAATTGATGCCGAGCTTGCCGTGATTCTGGAAAAAGTCAAAGACGCCCTGGCCATGGCCATCGGTCCCATTGCAGCACCGGTGATGAAAGACACCATAGAAACCTGGGCAAAACAGGGTGCCACCTCCCTCGCCACCCTGCCGGCCCTTGCGGCGCTCCTGTGTATAGAGATCAGCGACGAAGATCTGGAAAAAGAATTTATGGCTGAAATCAAAACAATTACAGGCTGAAGGACTCTCCTGTCCACCCTCTCTGAAAAAAAAACAGGGGAAAGAGTGCTCCAGGCACCCTTTCCCCTGTTTCTTCACAGGCATCACATCCCTCTCACAACCAGTTGCAGGAAGCAGACAGCCCGTACGTATAACGCGGCTGCATTACTTTCCGGAACATCGCTCCAGAAGCTTTGCAGTGCTGATACGCAGGCGGTCAATGGCCCTCGCCAGGCTGCCGATTTCATCTTTACTGTGCACCCCTCCCACATCTCTGTCAAGTTCCTTGCCCAGGCTTATCTGGGTGGTTTTCTGCTGGAGCTTTGCAAGGGGAGCAACAACGCCCCGGCTTAAAAAGAACCACATTACCCCCATGAGCAGAATAATTCCTGCTGCCCCCATGGCAAAAAGGCTTGTGGCGGATTTCCGGGCAGCGGCCATGGCTCTGTCAAGCGGCACATAGACAAT
>JAMOMO010000071.1 GCA_027067035.1 Desulfobulbaceae bacterium | reverse complement strand
AAAGTGATCCTGTTATTCCTGGTCAGGCATGGCAATGTCCCGCTTTTGCTGGCAAACATTTTAGAAAAAAACAGCTTTCATTATTCTTTTCCGGTAAACGGAAAAGGATGCGAAGCTGAACGCTTCAAATCTCCTGAAGCCATCTAAATCTCTTCTGGCTTTTTAAACTCAATACCCTTATCCTTATTTCAGGGTATCCTTTTGGAGTTTAGGGTAATCGTGATAATTCCTTGTCGGAGACTGCAGAGGGTCAAAGAGGGACATGGTGGCATTTGCAGAAGCAGCAGCCGGATTTAAAGGAATAAATCCGCGGACCGGAGGAGAAGCACAGCTCTTCAGGTACGGAAAACGAATAGATCAAACCTCAACAAAGAATACCTTATCAGGTAAATCATTATTTGTTGAATCCATAGACTTGGGACAATTGAGATATGGCATGTCCCATCCTGCCGGAAGAACACCAAGTGGATAGCAGCAAAGTCTTTTCAAGACAGGTATCAGACAGCATGGCACTCCTGTAAACGACCCATGGTCGCAATCAGGCATTGGGTACTGCCTCAAGTTAAGGATTTCATGACATATCCGCTACTGTTGCTGTTAATAAAACGCTTTGTTTCTATGGACCTGTGAGTGAAACGGAAATGGAATAATGGTTATGCGCAGGAGTTTTGGTTTCCACCGTGACCGGTCGGCCCCGGGGATCCGGATGTTTTTCTCAGACACCTGATGTGACAAGAATCAGGTGAGCAGAGGGCACTATGAAATATATATATAACAGAACTGTTCTGATCTCACAGTTAATTGGAGTCCCGGTATTCTTTTTCGTTTCATACCTGCATGACGGGCTTGGAAAAAGCAGAAGTTTTGAGAGTTATTATATCCCGATGCTCGTTGGTTTTATAGTGGGTACCATTTTCGGTCTGATGCGGGCAATAATTCAGAATAAAAACAGGCAGGAAAAAGAGTCATTTCTCAATATCATTGAGACACTGGCCAATTCGCTGGATGAAAGAGATAAATATACCCATGGACATTCTCGCAGAGTGACGAATCTTTCGTTAACTTTAGCCGACAGAATCGGTTTGAAAGAAAAAGACCTTGAGTTGCTGCGACTTGGAAGCATATTGCATGATATCGGTAAAATAGGTGTTCCCGACAGTATCCTTTTGAATCCGGGGAAGTTGAATGTTGATGAAGTTGAAATGATAAAAAAACATCCCGGACAAGGGGAGCACATACTGCTGCCGATGAAGCATGACAGAAAAATTTCTCAGCTCATCACAATAGTTAGACATCACCATGAACACTTTGACGGCAGTGGCTATCCGGATGGTCTGCAGGGGGAGGAAATCCCTCTGCTGGCGAGGATTATTGCAATAGCAGACAGTTATGATGCGATGACCTCCGACAGGCCATATCGAAAAGGTATGGGCAAGGAAAAGGCACTGGCGGAAATAGACCGGGGCTCAGGGACACAGTATGATCCGTATCTTGCGAAGGAATTTATTTCAGTCATGCAACAGTATGGTAAAAAAGAGTGCCCCTCTCAGAAGACATGTCAGATATTTCATCGTATTAAAAATGATGAAGTATCCGTTGCCTACAGGTCGCAGTTTTGCCGGGGACTGCATGAATCCTGCGCACGCTACAAAATGAGAAATCAACGAGACAGGCCCATTAATCTGCTGCCCGACGGAAGTTTTCTGCGGGATCGGACAAGGGGCCGGGAAGCTGGGAATTCACTGGTCAGCGAGTAGGCAGGGAAATATTTTTTCCCTGCCCGTTCCACTGTCGGCTGCAATTTCAGGATCTGTTTGCCAGTTGTCAGGCCATGAACTGTCTCGCTTCTTTTCCCCGATGCATTGCTTTACAAACCACTCTTTTTTTATTATTACCATCACAATATATTTTTCAGGTGCTGCAGCAATGCAGTGAAAAGGGAATGCGGTGAAACTCCGCAACGTTGGGCCAACGCTGTAAGCGGGGACAAGGGTCACAAAGAGCCACTGCCGGTTTTTGAGGCGGGAAGGCGTGATCTGCGGCTGATCCGTGGAGTCAGAAGACCTGCCTGGAAAAAATGGAAATGTCGTCCGTACAAGTCCGTATTGCACCAGTGGTGTGATACGGACTTTTTTTATGCCCTGGCGGATCTCAAGAGTTTAAGGAGAATGATCATGGAAACACAGATAGAACTGGCACGGAAGAATATTATTAGCCCTGAAATGCTTAAAGTCGCGGAGCAGGAGGAACTTGACGCACAATGGATTTGTGAACGTGTGGCGGAGGGAAGAATCGTTATTCCGGCCAATCCCAACAGGAAAAATCAGAATGCCGTTGGTATCGGCTTCGGGTTGCGGACAAAGGTGAACGCCTCCATTGGAACCTCATCTGATATAGCGGATTTTGACCTTGAAATCCGTAAGGCAAAGGTGGCGGAGGAAGAGAAGGCCGATACCCTGATGGAGCTGTCGACGGGGGGAAACCTGGATGAAGTACGTCGTAAAATTCTTGACAACTGCTCCCTTCCCGTTGGAAATGTGCCGCTTTATCAGGCGTTTTCCGAGGCAACCAGAAAGTACCATAATCCCAATAAACTTGATGCTGAATATCTCTTTGAACTCATAGAGCGTCAGCTTGAAGACGGGATTTCATTTATGGCCATCCATTGCGGTATTAACCGCTACTCCATTGAGCGCCTGAGAAATCAGGGCTACCGGTACGGCGGGCTGGTTTCAAAGGGTGGAACCTTTATGGTTTCCTGGATGGAGTACAATAACTGTGAAAACCCGCTCTATGAACAGTTTGACCGGGTGTGTGCCCTTATGAAGAAATATGACGCCGTGCTGTCCCTTGGAAACGGCATCCGCGCAGGTGCCATCCATGACAGTCATGACAGGGCCCAGATGGCGGAAATGGTGATCAACTGTGAACTCGCAGAGATGGGCCGTGATATGGGCTGCCAGATGATGGTTGAAGGCCCGGGCCATGTTCCACTTGATGAGATTGAAGGAAATATCATGCTTGAAAAGCGTATGAGCGGCGGGGCACCGTACTATGTTCTCGGTCCTTTGCCCGCTGATTCCGGAGCAGGCTATGATCATATCACTTCAGCCATCGGAGCTGCCAGTTCAGCACGATACGGGGCCGATCTGATCTGTTATATCACCCCTGCGGAACATCTGGCCCTTCCAAACGAAGATGATGTCCGTGAAGGAATAAGAGCAACAAGGCTTGCCGCCCGGATCGGGGATATAGCCAAATACCCGGAAAGAAGAGAGCATGAAAAAAAGGTGGCACTCTCCAGGAGAGACACCAACTGGGATGAACATTTCAAACTGCTGATGTTCCCGGAGAAGGCTGAAGCGGTGCGCAGGTCAAGAAGTCCCGAGAACCGGAAAACCTGTACCATGTGTGGAGACTTCTGTGCCATGGAGCGTGGTAAGTCTTTGTTTTCTGAAGACATGAAGGGAGATAAGATAGGTTCCTGCCCGGAGTAGGGCTGAAACAGTTCAGTGCATAACGCCAAAAGCCTGCCTGCAGATAATGCAGACAGGCTTTTGGCGTTTTTTGGCGGGGCAGCTCAGCGGGTAAGCTGGCGATACTTGATTCTGTGAGGCTGTTCGGCCTTGGGTCCAAGTCGTGCCTTGCGGTCTTTTTCGTAGTCGGAATAGTTTCCCTCAAACCAGACAACTTTGGAGTCACCTTCAAAGGCGAGGATATGCGTGGCTATCCGGTCAAGGAACCAGCGGTCATGACTGATG
>JAMOMO010000070.1 GCA_027067035.1 Desulfobulbaceae bacterium | reverse complement strand
GTAATTCATGCCCTGCGGCCAGAGGACGGGGACGTGGTCTGGGACGTTGGCGCAGGATCCGGGTCGGTTGGTCTTGAGATAGCCCGCCTCTTGCACGGTGTCTCAGTCTTTTCCATAGAAAAGGAGGAGGAGCAGTGGTGCAATATAGAGGAAAACAGGGAGAAGTTTGCTGCCTGGAATATGACCCTTGTAAGGGGGGCTGCACCCGATGCCCTTCATGGACTCAGGGCGCCTGATCGTGTCTTTGTCGGAGGCAGTGGCGGCAATCTCAGGGCCATACTTGAGTACTGCGCAGCAAGGCTTAAAGATGCAGGAGTGATAGTCGTCAATGCGGTGATTGAGAAAACCGCCACTCTGGCTCCGCAGGTACTTCATGAACAGGGATTCGATATTGAGATAAAAGAAATGGCAGTCACACGTTACAGCTATCCTGAAGGACTGCAGCAGCAGTTTAATCCGATTAAAATCATCGTTGCCACCAGGGCTGACAGAGGAGATCAAAGATGAGCAGTACACAAGAGAGCAGCCGGCCGGTGGCGATTGTCGGGGCGGGACCGGGAGATGTGGAACTTATCACGGTAAAGGGCCGCAGACTCCTCGATGAAGCGGACTGCATTGTCTTTGCAGGAAGTCTGGTGAATAAAAAAATACTGGATGGCTGCAGGGCCGATATTCATGATTCTCAGGGGATGAGTCTTGAGGAGATTGTGGAGGTTATGGCAGAGGCCTGGAACAGGGGGCAGCGTGTGGTTCGGCTCCATACCGGTGACCCTTCAATATTTGGTGCCATCAAGGAGCAGATGAAGTGCCTTGATGACCTGAAAATACCCTATTATGTGGTTCCCGGAGTGAGTTCAGCCTTTGGGGCTGCTGCCTCTCTCAATGCGGAACTCACCCTTCCTGAAGTTGCCCAGACGGTGATTATCACCAGGCAGGAGGGGAGAACTCCTGTGCCGGAGTTTGAGAAGCTGCGTCTCCTTGCCGCGCATCAGACCACCATGCTGATTTTTCTCTCTGTCTCCATGATTGATACGGTGGTCCGGGAACTGATTGCAGGAGGATATCCATCTGATACTCCGGTTGCCGTGGTTGAGAAGGCTACCTGGGAAGATGAAAATATACTGCTTGGAGAGTTACAGACCATTGCCGGAAAAGTTGAAGCCGCGGGAATACGGAAGACTGCACTCATATGTGTTGGAAAAGTTTTTGCCGACAGTGATCTTGAGGCGGTTTCAAAACTCTATGACAGGAGCTTCAGCCATGGTACACGAAAAGCCAGTTGACCGAAAAGGGCTTGTTGCCGTGTTCACCGGTAATGGCAAAGGGAAAACAACTGCGGCTCTGGGACTTGTTTTCCGGGCACTTGGTCATGGCCACAGGATATGTGTGATTCAGTTTATCAAGGGGAGCTGGAAGTACGGAGAACTTGAGACTGCAAAACAGTTTCCTGATCTCCTTGATTTTCATGTCATGGGACGTGGTTTTACCTGGAAATCAGATGATCTTGAAAAAGATAAAAAGGTGGCTCTGGATGCCTGGGACTTTGCCGGGAAAATTATTGAGGAAAACAACCATGATATGGTTGTTCTTGATGAGTTGACCTATCTTCCCCATTATAAAATAATTGATGAAGAAAAAATTTTATCTGTGCTGAGGGGAAAGCCGAAGGAGATGCATGTGGTGATTACCGGGCGCTATGCCTCGGAGCAGCTCATGGAATGTGCCGACCTTGTCACTGAGATGAAAGAGCTTAAGCATCCATTTAAATCAGGGATTAAGGCTCAAAAGGGTTTTGAGTTTTAGCAGGCAGGCTGGTGTGAGATCCTGCTTTGCTGTTTCGGAATCCGCGAACATCCGGTGGCACGGGATCTGTCTTATGTGAATGGATTGATGGATACCGTGTTCTCTCTGGTCGTCCAGATGGGGCAGGATGTGTTGCGGCCAGCAGCACGCATGGCGGCACCGGAGGGCAGAGTGAAAAAAAAACGGTCGCTTATGTCTGGATAATTTGATGAAATCAACTTGTCCGGTGCACCTGTTGCCACAATTTCGTCACGGATCCAGGTTTTTGTCCCGGTTGACACCGGATAGACGGCTGAGTATTGTAGCGTTTGGCGTAAATGTGTGACAAAGAGGTGGCAATGGATAGTATAGCATATGGAGAATATGATGGAATCTTTTGATGTCCTGCTTGAAAGATCGACAAAGGTACACGGACATATCTGTGCCGGACAGGTTATCGGCGTGCGAATGTCCATGCTGGGCCTTGAGTCAATCGGTATTGTTGATCCCCGGGGACTTGACCGGAAAAAACTGTATGTTCTGGTTGAGATAGATCGTTGTGCCACCGATGCCATTCAGTCTGTCACCGGCTGCAGTCTCGGGAAAAGGTCCATGCGCTGGATCGATTACGGTGTCATGGCTGCAACATTTGTCAATCTTGATACGGGCAGGGCAGTGCGGATAGTGGCACGTGAGGAATCGCGGGAACTCTCCAGAAAATATTGCCCCGAAGTGGAAAACAAGTATCAGAGGCAGCTTGACGCCTATCGGGTCATGCCCCTGGAAGAGCTGTTTACTGTGGAAGAGGTACGGGTCGACATTCCCGAAGAGGATATGCCGGGAAGACCGTTGAAACGGGTTCAGTGTGAAAGCTGCGGCGACTGGGTTCAGGATTGCCGGGATGTTGAGCGTGATGGAAAAACCCTTTGTCGTGGCTGTGCCAATGGAAAATATTACCAGTCTTTAGAAGAAGATATATAATGATAACACTACTAGACTACGGCGCCGGGAATATCCGAAGCGTCCGAAATGCCCTCACAAGACTTGGGTATACTGTCAGGGATGTTCACAGTCCTGATGATATTGTCAATGCCGAACGGCTCATCTTTCCAGGTGTGGGCAGTTATGGCTCGGTGATGGAACGGCTGAACCGCGATGGTTTTGTTGAACCGCTGATTGAACGAATCAAATCGGATAAGCCTGTCCTGGGGATCTGTGTTGCGCTGCAGGCTCTGTTCGAGGGAAGCGAGGAGTCACCAGGCGTTGCCGGGCTGTCCATCCTCAAAGGGCAGGTGAAACGTTTTGCGGCAACATCCCTTTCAGTGCCGCAGATAGGCTGGAACGGCATCAAGCTCCATAAGGAGTCTCCGCTCTTTTCCGGCTACAAAGGCGAAAAACTCTATTTTGTGCATTCCTATTATGCACATCTTCAAGAGACGGATCAGGAGTGGATGCTCACCAGTACTGATTATGGACAGGAATTTGTGAGTGGGGTTCAGAAGGGTAATGTCACTGCATTTCAGTTTCATCCCGAAAAAAGTGGTGAAGCCGGGTTGAATATCCTCGGCAATTATTTGAAATCAGAAGGGAATGACACTGTTGTTCTGAAATCACCTGATGTGATCAGGAATCAGCCTGCCACCAGAATGGCCAAGAGGGTGGTGGCCTGCCTTGATGTGCGCAGCAATGATAATGGTGATCTGGTTGTCACAAAAGGCGATCAGTACGATGTGCGGGATAAGGGAGAGGTTCGTAACCTTGGAAAACCCGTTGAACTCGCACGGCGCTATTATGACGAAGGGGCTGATGAAATCACCTTTTTAAATATCACCGGGTTCAGGGATTTTCCCATGGAGGATCAGCCCATGCTCGAGGTGCTGCAAAAGACTTCTGAACAGGTCTTTGTTCCGCTGACCATTGGTGGCGGCATACGTGAATTCACTGACAGTAACGGCAGGGAATACAGTTCACTGGATGTGGCCTCT
>JAMOMO010000069.1 GCA_027067035.1 Desulfobulbaceae bacterium | reverse complement strand
GTTCTTCCCTTTCCAACCCCCATAAATCCAATTAAAACTATATTTCCACTCATCCATGTCTCCAGCAAATCCGTGTTTGATTACCTTTGCAACTCAGCTTCACTCAACTCAAGCCATCCCATATCCATAACACGGGATGACATCAACGCTTCCGTGCAGTCAACTCAGGCCATCCGGGCCGCAGAGGCCATGAGAGTGGATACAAAAAAACAGTCCCACCATCCCGATGGCTCCAATGAGGACAGGTGATGTTCAGCAATCTGAAAACAACCACCGGCTATAGCGGCCAGCGCACTGCTTCCAGTCAAACCTGTCTGTTAACTTTCTTCTGCTTTGCTTCTGCAATACAGGAGTATCTTTCAACACCGCAGCCAGCCGGCTCTTCAGCATACCAGGCTGATATAAAAAATCATCCGGGTAGAGTTCCGGATATGACAGGGCATGAGGAAGCAGCGGGTAGCAGCCTGCCCGAATCCCCTCCAGCACGGATATTCCAAAAAATTCATGCCGGGCAGCCGACACTATCACATCTCCCTGCCGCAGCAGTGCGGCATACTGTTCTCTGTTGTCAGCATAACCGAAATGAATGATTTCATCTTCCAGAAGACTCGGAGCCTCAACAAAACATTGAGGCACATTCGCAAATGATTCTCCCATGACAATCACCTGAAAGGCGATGCCCTCTTTTTTCATCTCATACAGGGCCTCAAAAAAAAGCTCCGGTCCCTTGTCATGTTCCCAGCGATGATTCCATACAAGAACCGGCGTCCCCGTCTCCGGTCCTTTGGGGCGAGCTGCAGCCTCATCAATGGATGAGTAATCCATTCCCGGATGGAGCACCACACTTTTCCCTCGAATGCCCTCCACAATTTCAAGCGGCTTCATATCGGAAGCCTTTTTCAGGAATTTTCCGATGGCAGTGAGAAATGACTCCAGATTATACCGTGAGTTGAAGGCGCAGCTGTCAGAGGCCATGGCAGTACTGAGGTTAATGGCTGCGAACTGACGAACATCCGGCGCCATTTCCCGGCCCGGATATTCAAACTGATTCTCATGAAAATAGGTGAGAATCCTGGCGTTCGGGTTCCAGCCTGATATCCCGGTCAGCAGTGAACGCAGCACCGCAACATCCACAAATGTGGAACAGAGAACGGTATCAAAGCACCTTTTTTCAGCTGCCATCTTCCTGATCTCCTGCACAAACCAGAAGGCGGAAAGCTGCATCCGCATCTTCCATTTCCGGGGAGGCAGGGTCAGCAGTGTATAGTCTGCATCCACCGATTTCTGCAGACCTGTGAGAAACAACCTGTGAGAACCGCCGTAATAGGGCTCCAGTATCAATACCCGCTTCACCTCTTCTCCCCTTTCTTCCGTGTCTCTGCAAGATAACTGCTGAACGGCCGCACCTCGTTGATTAAATAACCGCAGCCAGGCGGCACCGTCCCACCGCAAAAGTGAAGGGTCTTATCAGGAAAGTTTCTGCAGAGTGGAAGTCTGCTGTCGTGATCACGGCAGGCCCCTTCATCCGTCAGCCAGCTGCATGAAAACTGCAGAAATCCCATGTCATCCTTGCCGCTTATTCGAAATCGCTCATACTCAGGATACTCCAGCAGCATATCAGCAAAGTCTTCTTCCCTACGCAGCCAGCCACGATGCCCCTCCAGATTAATCTTTCTGCAGCAGTTTCCACAGGAATTACAGCTACCTGTCACCAAGAGTTCTCTCCCCGTGATACGCAGTCGGAAATACCGTATCAGGCCCAGCAGGGAATATCTTGAAAGGAGACGAAATATTTGAACCATACCGCTGCGTGCAGTCACAACTGCAGAAGAATACTTTAAGCTTATTTGAATTTCTGATACAAAGAGAATACGCACACAGACTTATAAAACAAAGTATTGCAGGAGACAAGCGGATGTGGCACTCAAAAGATGTATATTACCTGTCAGGGAGCACCGGTATCCTTGCTGAAGACCTTGGAAAAGCACTGCTCTGCCAGTTCCCCGAGATAAGTTTCAATGAGGAAAAGATCCCCTTTATCAGGACTTCCGAAGATGCAGAAAAGGCGATCAGATATATCTTGTCTCAATCCACCGGACGCTGCCCCCTTGTGTTCTCCACCATCATGAACAAGGAACTTATCAAAATACTCGATGTCCCCGAGGTGGAGTTCTTCAATATCTGTGATAAATATCTGGAACGTCTTGAAACCGTCCTTGAGGCATCGCCCATTCGTATCTCAGGAACATCACGCCATCTGGATGATTCCACCATGGCAAGCCGGGTCAGTGCCATTCAGTACTGTATTGCCCACGATGACGGCTCCTGTCTCAAGGACTATGACGAGGCGGAAGTCATACTGCTCGGGGTCTCCCGCTCCGGAAAAACTCCCATTTCCGTCTATCTTGCAACCCAGATGGGCATAAAGGCCGCCAACTATCCGCTGGTTGCAGAAGACCTGAATTCCTATCGTCTCCCCTCCGCCATCGTCCGCAATAAATCACGGGCCATCGGCCTGACCACCACCCCGGAGACACTTCACTTTGTCCGGGAGAAACGTTATAAAGGGAGTTCCTATGCAAAACTCAGCACCTGCAGCAACGAACTCAATCAGGCCAATCAGATATTTCTGAACTACAATATCCCAATTATTGTTTCCGATGGCCGTTCCATTGAAGAAACAGCAACCCAGGTCGCCCAGGAACTCTCCCTGAAGCGCCTGCCACGGCTTTAAGCAGAAAAGGATCCGATGCAATTCATAGACAATATCCCGCTCACCGTACTGATATTCCTCTGCCTTCTCCTGGGACTGGCACCTTTTGTCCCCGAACCCCATCTGGTGGAAAAAATCAGAATGCTCTTTCATGGAAGCCTGAAAAGGCCCCTGGATATTTTTGACCTCTTTTATCACCTGACTCCCTTTATTCTTCTGGCCATCCGGCTTATACGCATGAAGACAGGCAACAGGCAATGAAAGAGCAGACACCCCCTGTACAATGTCCCTGCGGCAGTGGCAGACTCTTCACGGAGTGCTGCCGTCCGGTTATTGAAAACCATGAAAGGGCATCAAGTCCTGAAGAGCTGATGCGTTCGAGATACACGGCATTCACCCTTGGCAACAACCGCTACCTCATGGAAAGCTGGGCCGAAGAGACCCGCCCCCGGGAAATCAATGCTGATGAAGGCGCCATCCAATGGCTTGGCCTGACAGTGGAGTCCTGTGAGGGTGGAGAAGATGATTCAAAGGAGGGAACAGTGACCTTCACTGCACGTTTTCTCAGCGGTCGACACCTTTGCAGTCTCCACGAAAGATCACGCTTTATCAGGAAAAAGGGGCTCTGGTTCTACCTTGACGGAGAGACCCGCTCAACAACAGAAAAGCCCGGCAGGAACAGTCCCTGCCCGTGTGGCTCCGGAAAAAAATACAAACGCTGCTGCTGCCAGGCAGACTGCAGCCCCGGCACAGATGTTTGCTCTCTGCCTGCTCCATAACGAAAGACTGCTGTCGGACACATGGCTCACGGATTCAGCCGTCATCCAATCAGGCGTTTGGAGTAATCGCTTAGACGTCTTCCGAGAAGCCGTCTCTCATTGGCGATGAGTTCCTTTTCCTCAGCCACGATATCCATGTAAAAGAGGGTCAGCCCCGAAAATGAACTTGTGGGATGAATGGTCAGCCAGCGTTCCGCGTCCTCGTCCTGAAAAGCTCTTTCAACAATCTCGACAATCAGGGGATCATCATCCTCAGTGGCCCACCGGATGACTTTTTCAAAA
>JAMOMO010000068.1 GCA_027067035.1 Desulfobulbaceae bacterium | reverse complement strand
CAGGATAGCCATAAAGCGCATCACATCACTCTGTAATGCCACAATTTCATCAGGTTCACTGCTGCCGTAGCCATAAGGAGCAGGTCCGTTGGTCATCATTGTCTGTTCCCTTCCGAGCGGAGTTTTCGGACACCGACCTCTATCTGTTTTAAGAACTCCAGCATTTTTCCATGTTCAGTCATGTTGGCATGGTGATAGTAGTGGCGTAATCTGCTGCCAAAACGCATGGTTTTATAGATCCGCATAAGATAGCCTCCCACTGCGCCAAAGATGGTTGTGGAGAGGGCCAGAAGGATTCCACCTTCCATCAGCCGCTGTAAAATGGTAAAGGCACCCATTTCATGTGCAGTGGCCGCATCCAGTCCGGAGAGCCCGCTTAACAGTGCGCTGCGCATTCCAATGGCGGTCCAGATAACACCGATACCAAAAAAACAGTTGATCCAGATATCCGTGAGATATTCAGCCTGTGCCACCTGATCAACGGCCTGTGTGGAGCTGTTGAGCTTATGGTCAAGGTTTCGCAGGGCCAGGACATAAAGAACCAGAATAACCCCGAAGGGAATGATGGACAGCCGCAGATTGGTCACAAGCCAGGACCATATTGGGACCTTAAACTCTGCATTTCCAATGGTGCCATGCGTGCCATTCCAGAAAATCAGTGTTACACCAAAAAGGGTGGTGGCAGTTCCAAGGCCGGTCAATAATCCTTTCGAAAAGTCGTTCAACTGTGCGCCATTATTCTGTGTGAAAGTTTTTTGCATGGCTCCTCCTATCCTTCGTCACAGGCTATGCAGGTGGCATCCAGAAAAAGCAGAAGGCTATCGAATTGAGATCACGCTTCGTTGTAACTTTTTCTGTCATCACATGCCTGGGCCATACCCTTTTTCTTTTTGTCCAGCTCCTGAAACATATCCTGTTCCATCTGTCTCTGATTACGGCACTGGGAACAGACATTGTACTCGTCAGGCAGACTCATGAAAGAAAAGCTGAAATAACTGTTATAGTACTCTATGGCCTGTCTTTTGCTGATAATGCCGCGGGTCGCTGACCAGACCAGGAAATCACTGAAGTCTTTTCGGTGTGCCATGTCCGGATCACCGGCGGCAACACGAAGCAGGTTCTCAAGATAGCTGTCAAAAGACGGGTAACAGCTTTTTCTGCCGATCTCTTCTCTGGTGAGTCCGATGAGGTCGATTACCTTAGTGGTGTCAAGATAGATATTTGCAGCAACCTCCACCATGATTCTGCTGCCCATGGCAACAAGCTGGTGATAGCTCTTGAATCGGTCACTCAGGGCAAGTTTTCGTCTGCTTCGGGAGATACTTGCCGCACTGGTTTGAGAATGTTTTTTAAGGATCTTGCTCTGCAGTTGCCGTGGGGTCATGTTCAGACCCAGCTGGCTTTTCAGGTTTTTCTGAAGACTTTTACTGGTCTGCTTAATGGCCTGCTCCATTTCGGGAAGATTATTTTCCATTTTTGAAAGAAGTTCCCCGTATTTACTGCCTAGCTGTTCAACTATGGCGAGGCATCCTTCATCAGATTCCGCCTCTTCACATTGTGCCTCCTGATAGAGTTTTATCTGGGCTTAAAGATCAAGAATAACGGAGTGAAGATCCTCTTCCATGGCCTTGACTGTCATGCTCATGTCATTTAAGTTTTCAACCACAGTGGTCGGGAAGAGTTTAAGGGTGGGCGCCGGTGTTACTGCCATAACCGGTGGGACATGAAGAGTAATCCGCCAAGCAATAGTGTCCCCGCACCATATCGCTTGATATAGGCACCGGGTGAGGGGTGTTTTCTTTGCTGTGAATTCATTGTCGCTCTCCTTTACAGGTTGTCGGGATAAGTTGTTTATCCGGCTTTGTAGTGGAGACGGACAGAAGAGAAAAGCGTGACAGCTTCGATTGTAAATGGGTCTTGTTAAGGGTTGGATCCGAATTGGAAAGTGTGTGATAAATCAATATAGTGTCTGTTGTAACATCCTGTTAAGCTACAGTAATATTGCTACTCTGATAATTTTCCAGCCCCTCCTGGAGGAAGCTGAACTGTTAAGTGAAATCAGGGGGGCGGAGAAGAAATGACACATCTTTTGCGTTATATGACCAGATAGATAACAGCTCAGGAATCAACAGCCCTGTCAATTTGCTGGAAATGTAATAAGGAGATCTCCGCCAGGGCCACCACCTGTCCCCACTGCCAGAGCAGTGTGAGTAAGAAGGTTGTGAATAATATGATGACCATCGGTCCCGGTGGCGGTCCAGCGTCCCAGATTCTCTCCGGAGTTATTGTAGCAAACCGCTATGAGGTGAAACAGGAAATCGGCCGTGCCGGGCCAGGTAGTTGTTTTTTAAGATGGACCAACAGCTTTTGTCTACCTTCTTTTTCCTGTTCCTGAAGGCGGCTGGCTAACTCAGTACAAAACGCATTATCACCAGGTCAATACCTGGAGTAATACCAGCAGTGGAATCAGCAGGGAAAAATACCCGGCAAGGGACTGTCTGCGGAACAACTGTGTGACATCAGATGAGGCAGATCTGGGTGCACTCCGGGAATTTTTGAAGGAGCTATACTGTTTGTTGTGAAAGTCGGTATGGGGCAGTTATAAGAGTCCTTCAGCACTGTCCGACCTGAGTTGAATGTCCTCGTTGCTCAATCAGTGTTCAGCATGGTGTATCTTTCAATGGCTGCAGTTCTGGACTTTGTTTAAACTTCCGCTGCCTGACCAACTCCTGTTACACTCAAACTGATCGTGACAGAGAGAACGATCAGTTTGTTTTCATTTAGTCACCTTTTAATCCGGAAAGCAAGAGTGTTGACGCTAAATGCAGGTCCTGGTGTTGCTGATCGGGATGTATCCCTTGATTGTTTCAGGGATTTACAGTAGAAAAAACAGGAAATGAGTTGTCATTCATTTGATTTCAATGAGTTTAATACCGGTGAAGAACAGGGATCCGGCATCCACACCTTATAGTTCTTATCTAAAAAAGTCCAAAAGATTTTATAAGGCCAGACAGTCTGAAAAATGCGAAACAATATTAACTGGAAGTCCATAATTCTTGAGCAGGAATTCATGGATAAATTACGTCGTTTTGCAGATAAACGCTTTGGTGAGACTGTCTTTGCTGAAGAGGCATATACTGTAGCCTTTGACCGGCTGATTGACCCGGAGTGGCAGGAGAAACGCTTGAGCCGTTTCAAAGGAGGCTGTTCTCCCCGGGGGTTTGTCTTTTCCGTGTACCGTTCTCTCCTTGAGGATTATTCCCGCTCGAAATATGGTCGTCCTCGGCCACCTGCCTGGCTGCAGAGGCTTGGACCGTTGTGGATTAAAATTTTTAAATTACTCTGTCTGGAGCGACTCGAAACAGAAGGGATTATATCGAGATTACAGCAGGAGATCACTGAAGGAGTTCGGGATATTGTTGAGGGAGCGGTGGCCCTTATCCTCTCAAAGGTCAGCAGCTGTGGTGAAAAAAGCGGTGAAGTGCCCCATGACTTCTCTGAGTCGGAATCCGGCGGATGGCCGGATGGAAGCGATAAATATGCCGTGGAAGCAAGCCTTGACAGGGAGTCACTGGAGACCATATGCAGAGCTTTGCGCGTTGTTCTGGGTGATGGTGCTGACGATTCTCAGTTGCCTTCTGATCTTGAGCAGTCTGCGGCGTCTTTTTCACTGGATCTGGAACCTGAAGAGAAACTGTTGCTGCGCATGGTATACCAGGATGGCATAAGCATTGTCGCTGCTGCCAGGATGCTCGGCAGGCCGGATCATACAGTACGGAGAAAAGTCA
>JAMOMO010000067.1 GCA_027067035.1 Desulfobulbaceae bacterium | reverse complement strand
CCAGGATTTCATCCAGTGGGTCGTCTGTCTTGCCGGATGCCAGCAGTTTTGTCAGAAAAAGATTGTCCATCTAGCAAAAGATTAAGTTGTTACTGTTACTTTTCTTCCGAAATCGTCAGAATATATAGAATTATGAACCGGATATTCCTGCAGAACATTCAAGCCATATTCATTCCCCTGACTCCGTGACGAAAATGCGGCTATGAATATTACAGAATATTGATTGTCTCTGTTTTCCTGTAAAAAGCGACCCATGCGTTTTTCACTCTGCTCTACGGCTCCATCCGCCGGAAAAGCATCGTGTCTTACGGAAACAGCGGTCCGCAAATTCAGGATTACTGGAGATTTTTTTATAGTATCACAGGAATTTTAATAAAACCTGAAAAAAACAGGTCTTTTTCAAAAATAGTCTATCTACTCAAAGGAAATGCACTTCTGGGGACAATAGGCGGCAGCCTCCTCCACCTTTTCAGTTATCGCAGCTTCAGAATCAACAAGAGCAGCCTTATCACCATCATCCATGACAAAGACTTCGGGACAGATCTCCTCGCAGGACCCGCAGCCGTTACATTCGTAGACATCGATTATTATAAACCTGGCCATGTACTCAACTCCTAACGTTCCAAAGCATTCTTGGTAAAATTTGTATCAGGGGCCACAGGATACTTACCATTAAAACATGCAAGACAGAAATCATCGGCCGTGAGTCCGGTGGCCTCAACCAGCCCCTCAAGACTCAGATAGTGCAGCGAATCCAGACCAAGCCGCTCTGCGGTCTCTGTCACGGAATAGTTTGCTGCAATAAGTTGATCGGATGAGGGAAAATCAATCCCGTAATAACAGGCATGGCGGGTGGGAGGGCAGCTGACCATCATATGAACCTCTTTGGCGCCGGCCTCTCTCAAGGCCTTGACCCGGCTCCGTCCGGTGGTACCGCGGATAATGGAGTCCTCCACGATAATAACCCGTTTTCCCTTGAGAAGAGAACGGACTGGATTCAACTTTACCCGCACATTAAAGTCACGCATGGACTGGGTGGGTTGGATAAAGGTCCTTCCCACATAGTGATTACGGATCATCCCCATCTCAAGGGGAATGCCCGATTCTTTTGAAAAGCCGATGGCCGCGTAGTTTCCGGAATCGGGAAAGGGCATGACAAAATCTCCCTTCACCTTTGCCTCCCGGGCCATGATCTCACCCATCCGTTTTCGGGACTCATACACATTAATGCCGAATATATCGGAATCAGGGCGGGCAAAATAGACCTGCTCAAAGATACAGAAACTCGTCTTCTGTTTCGGCCACGGAAAGATGGAACGCATGCCGTCCTTGTTGATTATCAGGACTTCACCGGGCTCGATGTCACGGATATACTCAGCCTCAATGAGATCAAGTGCGCAGGTTTCAGAGGCCACAATCCAGGCCCCGTTGTTCAGTTTGCCGAGACAGAGCGGCCGGAACCCGCCCGGATCCCGCACTGCCATCAGGGTATCCTCTGTCATCATCAGGATGGAATAGGCACCCTTCAGGGATGAAAACGATTCAGTAAGGGCCTGGTCAAGCCCCATATGGGTCCTGCGGGCCATGAGATGCAAAACCACCTCACTGTCCATGGAGGTCTGGAAAATGGACCCGCGATCCTCCAGGTCCTGCCGCAACTTCATTGAGTTCACCAGATTGCCATTGTGGGCAACGGCCAGGGTACACCCCTTATGGGTAACCATTAACGGCTGTGAATTTATGACACAGGACGCACCCGTGGTGGAATAACGTACATGGCCCATGGCCATGTCACCGGGCATTCCCTGAAGAATCTCCTCTGAAAAAATCTCGGGAACCAGACCCATGGCCTTGTGGATGCTGACCTTTCCATTATCAGAAGCCACAATACCGGCACTCTCCTGTCCCCTGTGCTGCAGGGCATAGAGACCGAAATATGCCAGTTTTGCCGCATCTTCATGACCATAGATGCCACAGACACCGCATTCATGTTTGGGACGACCATCTTCCAGTCTTCGTACCCCGTTACTGTCCATTGAACTTTCTTCCTTTGTTTGGGCAAGCAAACAGCTGAACTGAAACTCTTTAAAAAAAGGGAAAGGCACAAAGAAAACGAATATCTTTGTGCCTTTTATCAAA
Organism: Desulfobulbaceae bacterium; assembly: GCA_027067035.1. Classification (GTDB taxonomy): domain Bacteria; phylum Desulfobacterota; class Desulfobulbia; order Desulfobulbales; family Desulfocapsaceae; genus Desulfocapsa. Next base: position 1,691 of record JAMOMO010000067.1, on the reverse strand, counting down.
ATCTGATAAAAAGATTTATAATATGTATCAGGGAAATTCAACAATAAAGCGCCCTGTGTCCTGTTTTTCTTTTTTTATAACCATTTACTCAGATGGTGAATCGCCCCTGAAGCCGGGAATAGAATGATACCTGCTTCCCAGGAGCACGGATTTGCCGGATCTGCAGTAAAATCACCCCAACCGGTCAGTCAAATGATAAAACTTACCTCAACAGTCAAAGCATCGGGTTGAGCCGCAAAACTCGGCCCAGGGGACCTGAGCCAGATACTCTGCGGTATTCAACTGCCCAAGGATGACCGATTAATTGTTGGTGCTGAAACCTGCGATGATGCGGGGGTATACCGTCTCAACGATGAGACGGCCCTTATTCAGACGCTGGATTTCTTCACTCCCATTGTTGATGATCCGTATCATTTCGGCCAGATCACGGCTGCCAATGCCTTAAGTGATGTGTATGCCATGGGGGGCAGGCCGCTGCTTGCCATGAACATCCTTGCCTGTCCCATCAAGACCATGGAGACAGACATTATCAGGGAAGTCATAAAGGGTGGCCTGTCCAAGGTGGAAGAGGCCGGAGCCCTTCTGGTTGGTGGCCATTCCGTTGAAGATGAGGAGCTGAAATACGGCCTTTCCATCACCGGAACCGTTCATCCCGATCAGGTTCTGTTAAACAGTGGTGCAAAGATCGGTGACCGCCTGATTCTCACCAAGCCCATCGGGACCGGAATACTCTCCACATCCATCAAGGGGGAACTGGCAGACCCTGCCATTGAAAAACAGATCACCGATATCATGGCCACCCTGAACCGTGCTCCCGCCGATGCGGTTGCCCGTGCCAGGGAAGAGGGCCATGCGGTGCATGCCTGCACCGATATCACCGGATTCGGGCTCCTCGGCCACCTCCATGAGATGGCACTGGCATCTCGTGTCAAGGCACGACTTTACGCCGAAAATATCCCGCTCATTCCGGGCTGTATCGATTTTATCAACATGGGAATCATCCCGGAGGGAGCCTACTCCAACCGGAAATTCTACTCCAGGTGGCTTTCGTGCAAAGCTGACAACTGTGACAGCATTGAGATGGCGCTGGTTGACCCGCAGACCTCAGGAGGGCTGCTGATTGCCGCCCCGCCTGAGGCAGGCAGTGCAATTCTGCAGATCCTGAAAGAGTCAGACTACCCGCTTGCAGTGGCGGATATCGGTGAAATCGTTGCAGGAGAGGCTGGAACTGTGGAACTTCTCCAGGAGAACGAGTAAAGATCCGGATCGGAAACCAGAGATCCTCTCCGGAAGATCAGACTGAAACCGTTGCCAGCAGCAACTCTGTCAACATGACAAGATCCTTCAGATCAAGGCGCTCATCGGTGGTGTGCACCTGATCCATACCAGTGGCAACAATGGCTGTTTTGAGACCATAGCTGTTGAAAATATTGGCATCAGAACCACCGCCAGCCACCTGAAAGGCCAGGTCCCGTTCCAGCAGATCACCGGCCTTGCGCAGCCTGAGCAGTAACGGATCATCTTCTTCAAGTGACAAGGCCGGATACTCCTGTTCCACTTCTATATCCACCGAAGGAAGACGGCCCTTACCCAGCTGATCCGCCCAGCCCCAGACCACATTCTGGAACGTGGACTCTATTTCACGTGTATAGTCTTCCAGTTTGGCAGCGGAGTGGGAGCGAACCTCTCCC
>JAMOMO010000066.1 GCA_027067035.1 Desulfobulbaceae bacterium | reverse complement strand
CCCGGGAACCGGGAACACCCTGCAGACTGCCAACATGAGTTACCAGGAGAAACAGCGCCTCTTACGTGCCATCAGTCAACTTGACGCCGATGTGGTCCTCATTGATGTGGGAGCCGGAACAAGCTATCATTCCCTTGATTTTTTTATGTTCAGTGACATTCAGATCTGTGTAACCATGCCGGAACCCACTTCGATAATGGATTTCTACAGCTTCCTGCAGCTGGCAACCATCCGCAAGGTACTCAGCAGCTTTCTTTCTCACAGCCAGATCAGCACCGTACTCAGAAAACAAACCTTTACATCAATAGCAGAGGTCTTCGAGCTGGCGGAACAGACGCAGTCAGGAGCAAAACAGAAGGCCCAGGAGGCATTGCGCTACTTTCATCCTCTGCTGGTGGTCAACAGGGACATTTCAAATACCAGACTCAACAAGGCAAAGCTGAAAAAACTGGTGGCAAAATACCTGGGGATCGACATTCCCCCCTTGGGCGAAATACCGGAAGACCCTGCAGTCAGGGATGCTCTCAAGGCATACATGCCGGTGACGGAACTCGACCCCGGGGCTCCCTGCTCAAAGGCAATTGTGGCAATTTCAGAAAAAATAGATAAAATAGTGGATCTTTTCAGCGGGTCAGCAACGCCCTGAAGATACCAGAAACAGTCCCAGAGAGTCACATCCCCGTCACAAATATAGATTTTTTTCACCTCATAGCCGTTCACAGCTTGACAGAATATTTTTTATTAAGTATTTTTCTTTGTTTTTCAGCTGTATTTTTGCGTATTCTTCCCCGTTGGGATGGAATTTTAAGTTATTTACATGGCATCAGCACCTGTTTTCCTGGCATGATCGTAGTTTTCTGCCAGTAAAACCAAGACAATACAAAACAACTGATATGTTTGACAATCTAACAGACCGGCTGGAAGGAGTCTTTAAAAAGCTCCGGGGGACCGGCAAACTCACAGAAGAGAACATCAAAGAATCCATGCGTGAAGTGCGCATGGCGCTTCTTGAGGCAGATGTTAACTTTCAGGTTGTAAAAGATTTTATTGCCAAAGTCAGCCAGAAAGCCGTGGGGCTTGAAGTCACCAGGACCCTTTCTCCCGGACAGCAGGTAATAAAAATCGTCCATGAAGAGCTTGTGGAGCTCCTTGGCGGCACAACTGAACAGATCCGTCTTGACGGTCGTCAGCCTGTCACCATCATGATGGCTGGACTGCAGGGCTCCGGTAAGACCACCACATCCGGCAAGCTTGCCAGGATGCTGAAGGAAAAAGGCAGGAAACCCTACCTGGTACCTGCTGACATTTATCGTCCTGCGGCCATAGAGCAGTTACAGGTGCTTGGTGAACGGCTGGATGTTCCGGTCCACCCCTCCACCACTGACATGAAGCCGGTGGAGATCTGTCGTCAGGCATTACTGACTGCAGAACAGAACGGGTACGACACCCTTATTTTTGATACTGCAGGACGCCTGCATGTTGATGAAGATCTCATGGGTGAGCTCAAGGAAATCCAGGAGGCTGTAAAGCTTTCAGAGATTCTCTTTGTTGCAGATTCCATGACCGGTCAGGATGCGGTAACCGTTGCAGACAAGTTCAACAGGGACCTTGAGATCAGTGGTGTGGTCCTCACCAAAATGGAAGGTGATGCCCGTGGCGGTGCAGCCCTTTCCATTAAAAATGTCACCGGCAAACCCATTAAGTTTGTTGGTATTGGTGAAGGGCTTGATGCACTTGAAGTCTTTCACCCCGATCGTATTGCTTCCAGAATTCTCGGTATGGGCGATGTACTCACCCTTATCGAAAAAGCAGAGGCAGTTGTCGATAAAAAGAAAGCAGACAAGCTTGCTAAAAAACTCAGACAGTCCACATTCACCCTTGAAGATTTTCTGGATCAGATCCAGCAGATCAAAAAGATGGGCTCTCTGGATCAGATCATGGGGATGATCCCCGGGATCAATAAGCTGAAACAGCTGAAAGACGCTCCCAAGCCTGACGAGAAGGAACTGGCAAAGACAGAGGCCATTATCCGCTCGATGACAAAAAAGGAGCGGAAAAACTACATGATCATCAATGCCAGCCGCAGACAACGCATAGCTGCTGGTTCCGGTACCACTGTTACCGAAGTCAACCGGGTCATTAAAAGCTACTCGGCGATGCTTAAAATGATGAAGAAGATGCGTGGAAAGCCTGGTCTGGTGACAGGAAAGAAACGGAGAAAGATGCCCAAGGGCATGCGTAGATAACAATAAAAGATGACGGCATAATGCCCGATTCATGGCACACATCAGTGGGCCAGCAAAACCTGAGGATATACCCGCAAATGGCAGTTAGAATTCGTTTAACAAGACTTGGCAGAAAGAAGAAACCTTTTTATCGTATCGTTGTGGCTGACGCTGAATGCAAGCGTGACGGCAAGTTTCTTGATGTGATCGGCACCTACGATCCCCTCAAGGATCCTGTTGTCATTAAACTTGATAACGGCAAACTTCAGGACTGGCTTGGAAGAGGTGCTCTGCCCACAACAACCGTAAAGAGCATTCTCAAAAAAGCTCCAGCAGCCGAGTAATATATTATGCAGGAACTGATCACTTTTATTGCCCGATCGCTGGTTGATAATCCTGATGATGTGCAGGTAACTGTCACTGAAGAAGATGATACCATTCTGGTGGATCTGGCCGTGGCCAAGGATGACCTTGGAAAGGTGATTGGAAAACAGGGCAGAACAGCAAGGGCCATGCGCTCTCTGCTTTCTGCCGCTGCAGGAAAAGAAGATAAAAAGTCCCGCCTCAATATCCTGGAGTAAGCTCCGGAAAAATGGCAGACAACTATCCTTTTCAGACAGAAAAGTACGTGCTGTTAGGCACAATCAGCAAAGCTCACGGTATTAAAGGTGAGCTGAAGGTACGCGCTTTTTCCGGAAAACCGCAAAGCATCAGCTCCCATAAACAGTTGCTGCTTGTCTCCGGAAAGGGTTCCCTCTCAGGACCCTTCAATGTTCTCCGCGCCCGCGCCGGGAACAAAGAGGCTCTGGTTCTTCTGGAGGGAGTTGAAGACCGTAATCATGCCGAAGAGTTCTGTGGACTCGGAGTGCTGGTCAGCAAAACAGACCTTCCTCCCCTGGCAGCAGACGAGTTCTATCTTCATGAACTTGAAGGCCTGCAGGTTCAGACTGAAGAAGGGCTGACAATCGGGACCATTGATGCTTTTTTTAACAACGGCATCTATGACCTTCTGGTTGTCAAGGCCGAAAACGAAGAGACATTGATCCCGCTCATCCCCGGGATGATAACGGCCAGGGATGAAAACAGTGTGACCATCGCGCCACCGCCAGGTCTGCTTGATATTAACTCAGGCGTGACTGTCAGGGGGGATAAGCCCCATGATATTTGACATAGTCACTATTTTTCCGGACCTCCTTGATTCACCCCTGAATGAATCGATCATTCGACGGGCACGTCAGGCTGGTCTTGTGCAGATAGACATCACCAATATTCGTGATTTTGCCACGGATAAACACTCCATGACCGATGATCGGCCGTTTGGAGGGGGTGAAGGAATGGTGATGAAACCTGAACCGTTAACCGCAGCAGTTGATGCTGTAACAGAGCACAACGGATCAGGCAGAGTTGTGCTTTTAAGCCCGCAGGGCAGACAGTACAATCAGAAGATTGCCCGTGAGCTGAGCCGGGAAGAACATCTCATCCTGATCTGCGGACGCTATGAAGGCGTGGATGAGCGCTTCAGAGCAGCCACGGTTGATGATGAGATCTCCATAGGTGACTACATACTCACCGGCGGGGAACTGGCAGCCATGATCATTGTTGATTCTGTC
>JAMOMO010000065.1 GCA_027067035.1 Desulfobulbaceae bacterium | reverse complement strand
CAGCTGGGCGAGAAAGGAGCCGAGGCACTTTCAGGACAGGATCTTGCCCTGCGCATGATTCAGGTGATGATCGGAGCGGCCCATGCCGATGGAGTACTTGATGAGTCGGAGGAAAAGGCGATCCTTGATCGTCTGAAAGCGGCAGACCTTGACAGTGAAGAGAAGATGTTTCTGGTAAGTGAGCTGCACCGGCCCAAAGATCTCGCTGAGCTGACCGCTGGAATTGATGATCCGGGAGCTGCCAAAACCATGTATATGCTTGCAGTTGCAACCATTGAAGTGGATACGGATGCAGAGCGTGCCTGGCTAGATGAACTGGGTGACAGGCTCAGGCTCAGTTCTGAGATCAGGAGCTTTCTGGAGGAACAGGTGGGTTGAGGAGTGCTTCCGGAAGAGAGGGCATAGCCCTCTCTTCCGGAAAAACATCAGTTCTCAGCGTTCAAACATGGAGGCCAGTCCACCCAGAACTGAACCTTCACCAACGGTTTGACCACCGGTCTGTGGTGCGGCCTGGTAGATTCGCCCTGCCAGGCGTGAGAATGGCAGAGACTGCAGCCATACATGTCCCGGTCCCTGGAGGGTGGCAAAAAAGAAACTCTCACCGCCAAAGATTGCCGATTTGACATTCCCGACAAACTCAATATCATAGTTGACGGTCTGGGTAAGGGCCACCAGACAGCCGGTATCCACCCGCAGGGTTTCTCCTGCGGCCAGCTCTTTTTCAACTATTGTACCACCTGCATGGAGAAAGCTCAGCCCGTCACCGTCAAGCTGCTGCATGATGAATCCCTCTCCGCCAAAGAGTGCGGTGCCGATCTTTTTCTGGAAGGCGACGCCAATGGAGACGCCTTTTGCAGCACAGAGGAAGGCATCTTTCTGGCAGATGATTCTGTTATTGTACTTTGAGAGATCCAGAGGGATGATCTTACCGGGATACGGAGAGGCAAATGCCACCTTTCCCTTGCCCTGTCCGTTATGGGTGAACATGGTGATAAAGAGTCCTTCACCGCTGATCAGCCGCTTTCCCGCACCGAGCATCTTGTCGAAAAAGCCCCCGGACTGTGACTGCTGGGAGCCGTCTCCAAAGATGGTATCCATGACTATATCGTTTGACATGTACATCATGGCCCCGGCTTCAGAGACCACACTCTCCTGTGGATCAAGTTCAATTTCCACAAACTGCATCTCATGACCAAAGATTTCGAAATCGATCTCATGGGATTGGGAGGATGCAACCGGAGGGGGCGCTGAAGCCTGGTCGGGATTGCTGAGTTCTGCGACCGATGTGGCCGGCTTCCAGTCAGCAAAACCGTCACACCAGACCATACTTGATGCCGGGTATTGACCGGATGAGAGGGCGGAAGAGAGTTGACTGGTTGACATGGGACCAACGGACTGGCCATCGACTGCGATATACCATTTGGACATTTTCTACCTCTTGATTCCTGCGGGTCTGTGAATATACCTGACTGTGTTCAAGACCACTGTTTACGGCTGAACCCTGAATCCGTGACGAAGATGGGGCAGCATGTGTGATAGTGTATTGTAGACACATTATCTGTACATGACAGCCCGGTCTTTGTCTTCACTCTGTTCTCCGGCAGAGCATTCTGCCTCAATTAAACGACCTCGGATGAGATACGGCTTCATCCCATTTTTCGTCCACGAACTCAGGTGAATGATAAAGCTGACAGTAAGAGGGTATACCTGCTTTTTTTCCATTCTGCAAAATGAAAAAAGAGATGGATGGGGAAAAAGGACCGGGTGCCGGGAGCGTTACATATTTCCAAGAAGGTGCTGAACAATGGAGACTGCCGCTATATTGGCAGTCTCAGCCTTTAAGATACGGGGGCCAAGGCTCAGGGTGGAAAACTTCTGTTTTCCGGCCCTGCCGACTTCAGCCGCGGGGAATCCGCCTTCGGGACCAAAGACCAGCTGCAGTCCGGAGCCGCCTTTCCGCAGGGGGGTACAGTGCAGAGAGTTTTCCACTGCCTCCTCTTCCCAGAAAAGAATCTTCTGCACAGAATCATCCTGCTGCTCCAGCATTTCCTCAAAGGAGTGGAGTGGCTGGAGGCGCATCATGTAGGGGTTGCTGCACTGCTTGCAGGCCTCTTCAATGATCCGCTGCCAGCGATCATATTTCTGCGTGATTTTGGAGAGCTCTGTCTTTTTCAGCTGACAGCGTTCGCTGTAAAAGGGGGTGAATTCCGTGACGCCGAGTTCTGTACATTTCTGGATTAGCAGCTCCATCTTCTGACCCTTCAGGAGACTCTGACAGACCCGGAGAGGGGTGGCGTCAGGTTTGACATGGATGGTGGAGAGAATATGCAGTGTCACCCTGCTGCCAAGGGAGACGATTTCAGCGTCATGGATCGTACCCTTTCCGTCAAGGAGCTGCAGCAAGGTGCCCGGTTTCAGGCGGAGCACTTTTGCCATGTGGTGGCTCTCCTGCCTGGAGAGCAGGATTTCGCTGTGGATTTCAGTGTCCGGGTGGATGAAAAAACGGCGCATGGAAGACAAGACTCTCTGTTGATGGATTCAATAGCTGTTTAGCCCATCCTTCCATAAAAAGAGCTCAATCGCAAAAGAAAAAACCAGCAGGGATGGAATGGTCAGCTGTAATAGCAAGGAGGGTGGAGCAGGTCCGTCTGGTACTTAATTTTGACAGAGCTCGGTGAGTTCTTTCTGTAGGGCCGCAAGGCTCACCGGTTTCGTGATGCAGCGAACCTGATGTGTTGCGCAGAAGCGCTCAAGTTCTGCTGACGGATGCCCGGTGCAGAATACAAATCGCTCGGCAATACAGGGATCTTCAGCATGGAGGCACCTGAAGAGGTCCATGCCGTTTAAGACCGGCATGTCGACATCTGAGATTATGGCATCATAGAACTGACCTGTAATCTTGCCAAGGGCATCAACACCATCTTTTGCCAGACTGACGGCGGCATTTTTTGAAAAAAACTTTTCAAAGAGCTCAAGGATGGGAAGGTCGTCATCAACAAAAAGAAAATGCGGCCGGGAACTCTTTTCCGGTTTTGGTTGATCTTGTTCTATGATGGACATAACATGAGTTGAACTGTTTTGCTTCCAGAGGAGGGAAACTTTTCCAGACTTTTCTGGAAAAGTTTCCCTGGTATCCAAAGAGTATAGAGTTTTCAAATAATTAAGTCCATGTTACTTTGCGCCAAATGCATGTGCTTTTGCGCCATTTATGCTTTTAGGGTGCGTGAAAGTACCATCGAAGTGTTGTTGGAAGAGTATAATGACCGGGTTTGTGCTGGAGCCTGAAGGCTTTCCATGGACCCTTTTCTTGTGAGGAGTGGAGTGTGATTGTGCGTCTTCTGATATTGATTCTGTTGTGTCTTCTCTCCTCTGATGTCTCTGCGGCACCGGCTCCGGTTTCCTTTCACAGGCTCTCCTCCTCAGATGGTCTTCCACAGAATACTGCCCGGGCGCTGCTTCAGGACAGCACAGGTTTTATCTGGATCGGGACCGAAGACGGGCTGGTTCGTTTTGACGGCTATGATGTGCGTCCTTTTCGAAAACAGCATAACAATCCAGCATCACTTTCTGATAATTATGTTTCAGCTCTTGCTGAAGATCCGGCAGGTCGGATATGGGCAGGTACCATGGGAGGCGGGCTGAACCTTATTCTTCCCGGGAGTCTGCAGGTTATCCGCATACAGGAACTGAGTTCCGCTGATGTTTTTGCAATTACGGCGAATCCCCATGGTGAAGAAATCTGGCTTGGAACAGACTCCGGGCTCCACAGGCTGCGAATAACCACCCATGATGGCCGTGAGCCCTCTGTTGTTCTGGAAAAGATGAATGTTACTCTTCCTGACGGCT
>JAMOMO010000064.1 GCA_027067035.1 Desulfobulbaceae bacterium | reverse complement strand
GCTCCAGTGTTGATGGGTTCTGCGGAAGTGTGCCCATTGATGCCATACCGCCCTCTGAGGAGGCTGCGGCTATGAAAGTGGGCTCTGCCCGCTTTTTTTTATGCCTGTTTCAAAGGGGCAGGAGTACAATCGGACAGGGTAGTATGAGTGACTATGTTATAGAAAAGATTCAGGACTTTGTGGAAAGTCTCCTTCCTTCCATGGGGCTGGAACTTGTTGAAATACAGTATCGCCAGGAGGGTGAAGGCTGGGTCCTTCGCCTCTTTATTGACAGTCCTGATGGTATCGGGATTGACCAGTGTACAAAGGTGAGCCGGGAGCTGAGCTTTTTTCTCGATGTTGAGGATCTGATCCCCCACGCTTTCAACCTGGAAGTCTCGTCACCCGGTCTTGAGAGGCCGCTGCGCGATATGGACGATTTTAAACGGTTTGCCGGAAAAAAGGCCCGGATAAAACTGCGGCATCCCATTGATGGTCAGAAGGTTTTTATCGGACTGATAGGAGCCTGCGATGAGCACGGTTTTGACCTCATTATGGAAGATGGAACCACCTGTCATTATATGATGGATCAGATCAGGAAGGCGAGGCTGAGTCTGTAGGCCGTACAGTTTCTGATACGGAAATACTAAAAAAAGAATCTCTTTTCTGAAAGAGAAACAGAAAATATATAAGATAACAGCAATCTCAGGAAAACCTGAAATTATAGATTGTCAGTAATAATGGCTGCCACAGTGGTTACTCACCGGGTGGCAGAGAATTTTGTACTGCAATGAAAGACTGTTTTTTGTGGGGAACAACATGCTATCGGATTTAAAACGAATCATTGATCAGATCTGCAGGGACCGGGGATTTGATAAAAAGCTTCTGATTGAGGCCATCGAAGAGGCCGTTGAGTCAGCAGCCAAGAAAAAACTGGGTTCCAGACGCGACATAGAAGTTCGTTTCAATGAGGAATTTGGTGAAGTGGAGGTCTTTCAATTTCGTACCGTTGTGGAGGAAGTTGAAGATGAGCAGACTGAGATAGCCCTTGATGAGGCCCGTCAGCTTGATCCTGAAGTGCAGCTTGAGGATGAGCTTGGTGAAAAGATGGAGAACATCGAGGATCTTGGTCGTATTGCAGCCCAGTCCGCCAAGCAGGTTATCATCCACAAGATGAAAGATGCGGAACGTGATGTCATCTATGAGATGTTCAAGGATCGCAAAGGCGAGATTGTCAGTGGTATTGTGCAGCGCTTTGAACGAGGCAATATGATCGTCAATCTCGGCCGTACCGATGCGATTCTTCCCCGTGATCAGCAGATTCCCAAACGTTCTTTCAAGCAGGGGGATCGTATCCGGGCATATCTGGATGATGTGCGGCAGAATGCCCGTGATTCACAGCTTATTCTGTCACGGACATGCAATGAGTTCCTGGCCAAACTGTTCACCATGGAAGTTCCTGAAATAGCGGAAGGTATTGTCGAAATTATGGGCGTGAGCCGCGAGCCCGGTTTCAGGGCCAAAATTGCAGTGAGCTCCCTTGAAACAGACGTTGACCCGGTGGGTGCCTGTGTCGGTATGAAAGGCTCCAGGGTCCAGAACGTCGTTCAGGAGCTTCAGGGAGAACGGATCGATATCGTGCCCTGGAGTCCGGATCCTGCAAAATATGTATACAATGCCCTGGCTCCTGCCCATGTGTCCATGGTTATGGCTGATGAGGAGGCAAAGACCCTCCTTGTTGTTGTACCCAATGACCAGCTTTCCCTTGCCATTGGCCGTCAGGGCCAGAATGTGCGTCTGGCGTCACGGTTGCTCGGCTGGCGTATTGATGTGAAAAGCGAGCAGCGTTACGCAAATCTCGAAGATCCCGGCTATCAGGGACTCCTTACCATTGATGGTATTGAGGAACCTCTTGCCGATCAGCTCCTTGCGCGGGGTGTTTTCTCCATTGAGCGACTTGCCGAGGCGTCAGTGGACGATCTCATCGTCATTCGTTCCCTTGATGAGGAGCAGGCACAGCAGCTGATTGATACTGCGGCAAAAATGCTTGCAGATGGACAGGGAACTGTCTCAGCTGCTGAAGAAGATGCCACAGGGGAGGGTGATGTCACTGAAGATTCCGTAACTGAAGATACAGTGGCTGAAGCTGAATCTGAAGAAGCCGTAGCTGAAGAAACCGTAGCTGAAGGAGCTGCTGCAGAAAATACTGCAGCCGAAGGTGATGTGGAGGCGAGTGGCACTGATGAAATGAGTGCGGAGGAAAAAGCTCCTCAGGTTGCCGCCCGGGAAGAAGAACAGCCTGTTGA
>JAMOMO010000063.1 GCA_027067035.1 Desulfobulbaceae bacterium | reverse complement strand
GTATCGGTGGTTGAAGCCATACATCAGTTTTAATTGTGGATTCGCCTGCTCTTTTTCAATAACTCGTTCAATATCAGCAACATCACGACCAGGTGGTTTCTCACAAAAAACATGCAGGCCCTTTTCCAGACCGGCAATGGTGACATCGGGAGCAATCTCATTGGTCAGGCAGACGATAAGTATGTCCAGATCTTCACCGAGTAATCTTTTATAATCGGTATAATAACGAACACCATCATCCATTACACCTTCATCACCGAATGTCCGATCACAAACAGCCACCAGGCGCAGGCTCTTGTGACGATCAACGCAGTCACGACGTCGCAGACCGACCACTCCATATCCGGCAATCCCAACTCTTAACTCAGTCATAATCAACTATTCTTTTGAGAAACTGACAGGACAGCTTCAATTATTTTTTATTTCAGGATCAGGGGCGTGCACATCCGCATACGCATTTTCCCAGAGAAAGCAGTGTAATTTTTATCCTTGTTAATCAAATCCACAGTAAACATCAAGGAATCATTGCCTCAGCTGCCTCTTCAGCGGCGTTACACGAAAAGGCAGCTGCATTCTGGCGACAGGGAAATGGCATGAAAACCTGAATCCGTGAACGTTCGCTGCTGACTCAGCTTAACGGGACAAATATCTTTTCACAACAGGATCGGCTGCGAGCAGCTGCTCTGCCTCAATCAGCTCTTCACGGGTATCAACACCGATGGTCTGTGCCTCTGTGAGAACCATACGAATCCTGCCACCTGTTTCAATGACACGGTTCATGTCCACGGATTCAATCTGTTCAAGGGACGACTCCTCCATGGCATTAAAGGAGATAAGGGTGTCACGGCGAAACGCGATAATACCTGTCTGCATGTATCGCGGCAGGTGTTCCCAGCCCTTCCAGGGAGAGGGAATGGCCTCACGGGAAAAATAGAGGGCATCATTGTCCTGGTTGACCACCACCTTCACATTGTTTTTATCCTGAAAGGCTTCAAGGGTTCGAATCCGCGACATGACGTTGACAATTTCAACACTGGCATCAGAGAAACCACTGAGAGTATCTCCAATGGTCTCCGGAGAGATGAGTGGTTCATCTCCCTGAACCATGACGACAATATCCACAGCCTCACCGGTTTCCCGTTCTATTATTTCCAGCGCCTCGGCTGTACGGGTGGTGGCACGGGTATGGCTGTCAGATGTCATGATCGCCCGCCCCCCGATGGAGCTCACATAATCCGCTATTTCCCGGTCGCAGGTCGCCACATAGGCATTGCCGATGCCTGGTGCCAGGCGGGTGCGATGATAACAGTGCCCGACCATGGGCATATCAAGCATTTTTTCCAGGGGCTTGCCTGGAAATCGGGAGGCACCAAGTCGTGCGGGTATAATTCCTATTGCGTTCATAATAAAAAGTATCCTTTATTGAGAAAAAAGTTATTCACAAACCATACAGCATCGTACAATACCGCAGCAGAGAACTAAACCATTTGTTACACGGAAACAGACTCATTATTCTTTCAAAACTGCAGATAAACAAATGGCTCGAATTTCTCGGGAAAAAAGACCACAATAAGCCAGAGAAAACAGAGCAGAACAGTCGGAGTCACCTTACTTTCCAGGGGAAGAGTAACAAGGCTCACCTTCAGGTCAGCCAACAGATGAAAAAGGAAAAAGGAAAGAAGGATAAAGACCACAAAGGGCTGAATCCACAGCATTCCATTATTCATATCAAAAGAAAACAATGTCGACATAATGTCTGTAAACTGTCCCATGTCCTCAGAACGAAACAGTACCCAGCAGAGGCTTACACTCACAAATGTCAGCAACTTTGCACAAACGCCATAGCACCTGGAGGAGCCGATGGAGACGGGACGGCATCCCGCATTCCTCCAGATATTATGGATAACAAGCATTACACCGTGCAGGCATCCCCACAGAACAAAAGTCCAGGCGGCACCATGCCAGAGGCCGCACAGTGCCATGACAATGAGGTAATTCCCATACTGTCGCCAGATTCCCTTCCGGCTCCCCCCTAACGGAATATAGAGGTAATCCCTGATCCAGTCGGAGAGCGTGATATGCCACCTTCTCCAGAAATCCTGTATATTTCCTGCAAGATAGGGGAAATTAAAATTATCCTCTATCCGAATACCCAGCATGCAGGCTATACCGATTGCCATGCTGGAGTACCCGGCGAAGTCACAATAAATTTCCACACTGTAGGCAGCAACGGCCATCCATGCAGTGACCGTTCCAAACAGCTCATTATTGGAGTAGAAATAGTTAACAAATGATGCAATTCTGTCTGCAATAAACACCTTCAGGAAAAGGCCGATCACAAATAAACGATACCCCCTGTACAGAGACTCCCCGGACACGCGAAGTCTTGACAGCTGAGGAAGAAAAGAAGATGCCCGTGCTATCGGGCCCGATACGATAATAGGAAAAAATGTACCATATATCATGAAATCAACAACGTTTCCGGGGCCCGTTTCCTCCCTGTAGACATCAACAAGATAGCTGATAAACCGGAAGGTATAAAACGAAATCCCCAGTGGAACCATGATGTCCAGATGATCAAAACTGAACAGTTTTCCGGATACAATATGGTTGATATTTTCAATAAAGAAATTGAAGTATTTAAAGAATGCGAGAACAGCAGCATTTGCAGCTATACCTGTCAGCAGTAAAGCCCTCCTCTGTTGCTGATCACACGATTTGGATATGGCAGAAGATATATAAAATGTGCCCCCTGCAGAGAGCAGCAGGAGTATTGTCATCCTGTAATCAAAATATGCATAGAAATACAGATTTGAACAGAGCAATATGGCTTTTCGATAGCTGTTGTTCTTCACGAAAAAGAACAATAACACAACAACAGAAAGAAAAATCATGCATTCAAGCTGAGTAAAAAGCATATTACTCCATTCTCTTGCTGTTCATAAAATGATCTGTGATCAGGGAAGCCACAATGCTGTGCCCGTATCGATTAAAATGTCCTGCACCGGGTTCAGTATTGGCAAAGCCCCGTGGCAGGCTCCCGGTGTTCTCATAATATCTGAGGAATTCATCACCTGCATATATGACATCAATGTCATATTCAGCTGCGATTTCGGCAAATAGTTCAATCTGCCCCGCATGTGGATCAGTGGCAAAGATTTTTCCATTTCGTATTTTAGGCAGCACTGGAGCATAAACAAAACTGAGTGGAAGATTTGTCCTGCTCCGCAGGCTCTGGAGAAGAAACCGCCACGACTCAGTCAGAAAATCATCTGAGTACTTCTCTCCATCCTTCCGGTCTGTACCTGTACCGGATCGGTGCTTCTGCATCCCCGGTGTAAACCGTAACCGCCTCAAGGTACCGGGCAGGGCAACCAGCGGCTGCCAGACAAAAGACAGGTGGAGATTGGCAAATACGGTCTTCAGCTTCTGAAATTTCGGATGCCAGCCATCTTCATACAGCTCCAGAGGTGCAGAACGAAACAGTCCTTTTTTCGTGTCTGTGGACTGGTCCGGTAAAATATCGCTGAGTCCTGTGATCAGAATATAATGGGCCGCAATACCATCAATCACGGCCTCATAGCGTGGAATCTCAAAGTAATAATCGGCAACGCTGTCACCACTCATCCCGACAGCAAAACAGGATACCTTCTCCCCCAGACCCTTTTGCTCCAGGTTCGCAGCAATCACCTGAGCCATTTTTTCATCATCATCAACCTGGTGTGCCTCAACATAGGAATCTCCCCATACCACAATCTTCTTTTTTTTTATTTTGGACACATCGGCAATACCGTTTACCCCGAACAGCCCCTTATGGGTGGTGGCAAAACCCTCGCTCCGCTGTTTATATACTGTTCCCGGAGTATGGATAT
>JAMOMO010000062.1 GCA_027067035.1 Desulfobulbaceae bacterium | reverse complement strand
AGGCGTAAGAGCTCAATCTGCTGTCGTTCGCCCACGGTGAGGAGTTCCACACGACGGTTGGGGTCAAGGTGGAATCCAAAGCGGATGGTCAGGGTCTTTAAGGCAAAGTGGAGTTCCTGACGACTCTGGCTGGGACTGCCGAGGGAAAAATTCTCAAGAACCGTGAGGGGGGGGAAATCCATCGGTTCCTGGTAAAGCATTCCGATTCCGAGATCTGCTGCCTGTCCAGGGTTGCTCAGTTCGACTTCATGGCCGTCAATGAGGATTCTGCCACCGGATCTGGACTGATATCCGGTGAGAATTTTCATAAGGGTTGACTTGCCGGCACCGTTTTCACCAATAAGACCGTGGATGGTCCCTGATCTGGCCGTGAGACTGACATCAGTCAGGGCTTTAACCGCTCCAAAATTCTTGGAGATATGCTGAAACTCGACATCCATAAGGTGAGAGAGGTGAAGCTGTTAAGAGATAGGGAAAGAGATACGCGTCACTGCTGTACAATGACAGTGGTGACGCTGCAGGGAATACGTCCCTGCAGCGTCACCGGATGCTGTGTCGCGTTCAGCTCAGACCTGTTATTTTGATGCGCCTTCCATGCCCTCAAGGAGCTGGGGCAGATTCCAGATCTGTTTTTCAGTGGCTGTTTCACCCTTTTTCAGAAAGACTGATTTGTCCTGGAAATTGAGGGGGCCGGTGAAAAGGGATATGCTTCCGTCACCAAGACCTTTGGCAAAGACAGCAAGACTGGCCCGGGCGTCATCGGCAAGGGCTTTTCCATTCTTGAAGCTGATGGATGATTTTTTAGTGTTGTTCATGTCATTCCAGTCCGGTCCAAGCCACAGCCACTCTTTTTTCCAGCTGCCATCTTTGGCTGTATTGATAAAATGAGAGTAACCGGGGTACCAGTTGAAATAGGGCACACCAAGACAGGCATCGGGTGCAGTTTCACATGCTCCCTCATAATCATAGGGAATGGCTGCAACATCAGAGCCTTCTTTTTTCTTCTGGTCTGCAACAATCAGTGCTTCAGTGGTGTCGATTCCTGAAATCACAACGTCATATCCTGAATCAAAAAAGTTTTTGGCAACCTGAGTCGGATCCGATGTGACGCCGGGGATGTTGAACCAGAACCCGATCCAGGTGATTTTAAAGGACAGCTCTGCCGGATCTTTTTTCAGGACTTCGGTCCAGGCATAACGGGCACCAAGGAAACAGGAGGCGGCAAGACGTTTCGTCTCATCATTGATAAGGGGTCCAAGGTATCCGATTTTCCCTGATTTTGTGGTCATGGCAGCGGCAAAGCCAGCCATCATCTGGCCATACTCCATTTTGCCCATGAGGTTGGAAAGGTTGTCCGGGGAGTTGGGGTTCAAGGCATCATCACCTGAGATGTGGATGAATTTCACCTCCGGATGAAGCATTGCGGCTTCACGGATACCATCGGTCATGTCATCGGAGTTTCCGATGATCAGCTGTGCACCTTTGGAGACAAGGTCATCAACAAGAAAGGGTATGGTTACACCGGGACGATCAGCAGGATTCACCTTATCGATATAGATCATTTTACTGCCGGGAATATTCTTTTCAATCTCTTTGCCGGCTTCGAAATGGGCCTGGCTCCAGCCGTGATCATTGGCAGGTCCCACCATGAGCAGACCGAAGGTGAAGGTGCTGTCAGAGGCGTTGCTCTGCACAGGGCTGAACAGCAGCGCGACTGCTGCAATGAGGATTGATAGCAACCCGGTAAATTCCTTTCTCATTTCTCTCTCCTTGTTTTGGGATTAAAAACTACTGCAGTAATTCCTGCTCCTCACTGCTGTTAATTTCAACAGGAGGAATGATCAGTTTGTGTTGAGCTCCGAGCTCGCGAACCGTTTCCATGAAGACTGAAGGCAGTGGCAGCTCCTGGTCGGACAGGAGAAGGCCAAGACTTTCAGCATCTTTGAGCAGCTGGCTGGAATCGATACCTTCCTGATTGTCACAGAGCACCTGGGTACGGAGTGCTGCGGTGAGTGGAGCCATCATGTGGGGCAGACTGTTACAGAGGTTGAGCAGCTGCTGTTCAATCAGTCCGCGGTGTCTGTTGTGAAATTTCTTGAACTTCTCTTCCGGATTGTGGGAGCCGAAGATCTCATTGGTGATGGCACCGGCGAGCATGGTTCTGGCAGAGCTGTCGAGGTCGGGATGCGCTGCATTGACAAGCTCTTTGCACTCCTTGAAAAGGATCATCTGGATAACGGCCACTCCTTCACGAAGGATGGGGATGAGACGTGAGTCGCTGTTTTTGGGCTTCTGGCACATTGGCTTGCCTGGCTTACATCACAACTTTGACAGCTGCATGGTTTTTAAGGTTTTGATAGTAGCGTAATCTGGTTTCATCGTCCTCAAGTACCACTTCAACATTTATGCTGCAGTATTTTCCGCCGGAACTGGTGTGGGAGGGAGTGATCAAGACTTCACTCTCACCTATCACCGTGGCAATGGCTTTTTTCAAGGCATCTTCACTCATGCCGATAACCTTGTAAGTCCAGGGGCAGGGGTAGTCGATGTCTGGTTTTTCTGTGCAGGAAAACGGTTTTGGAAACGGATCGATGTGCATTGAATTATAAAAGTGATTCAGTTGATTCTGTGTTCTTGTGTGTCGCGAAAAAGAGGATTTTACATAGCACTGTTCTAAGAGTCAAGGTAAAGGGGAAATTTCATCTCAAAATATGGTGGCTTTGAATCAGTGACCGGTATCTGCCGGCAGAGAGTAGCGGCACTGATTCTCTCTTTTTTCCCGTCCCGGGCGGCCCGTTTGTCTCCTCTTTCCTTCGGTTCCGGCGGACGTTCATGGATTCGGGTTATGCAGCAAATGTTGCCCCTTATAAAGCATCCAGGTTGATTGATATCACCTGATGCTTTCAGGGCGAACGGCTGCGGGAAGGATGGACTACGGTCTGGAAATTAAATTTTTCCTTTTCAAATCAGTGGAATGAGGGTAAATTGGTGGAATCGATATAGTAAGATTTGCTCCGGTGGTACATGGGAGCATCAGTTTGCGAGTGGAGGTTTTATGGTTATGCTGAAGGCTGTTTCGGCTTCAAGGTGGAAAAATGAAACAGCTGTCATACTCTCTTCCTGTATTTTCTTTTGTGCAGTGCCATCTTTTTCTGCAGTTCCTGATCCTGATGATTATGCTGAAGCGGATGAACTCCTCCTCTTCCAGGATATGACACTGGTTGTTTCCGCTTCCAGACAGAAACAGCCTGCAAACCTTCTTTCCGTTCCGGTTACTGTCCTTACAGCTGACGATCTGCACTACGGTGGACACAACTCCATTGACGAAGCCCTTCGATATGCGCCGGGGGTTGATGTCGTACAGATGGACAGAAATCGCTACGGCATCGGTATTCGTGGGCTTGAGGGCTCGTTCTCCGACAGAATGATGACCTTGATTGATGGCATGCCCATTGATAGTCCGGCATTCGGCGGGGCGGAGTTCAGCTCTCTGCCCATTGTGATGGAGGACATTGCCCGGATAGAAATTGTGCGGGGTTCCGGGGGAGCGGCATGGGGTGCCAATGCCCTGTCCGGGGTGATTAATATAATCACCAAAGATCCGGATACCGTTCCCGGTCTCTTTGTTTCATCAAGTGTCAGTGAATATGGGGACAGTACCTCCCAGATGCGTTTTGCAGGTTCCTCCGGAAACTGGGACTGGCTGATATCAGCAGCCCATGAAGAGATGAAATCTTCTGCCGATGTACTGGATCTGGCACCCGATGAGGGGGGAGATGATTCGCTGCGGCGCACCCTTGCCAGGGGAGAGTTTGTGTATGGGAATGATTCGGATCTGAAAGTCACCTT
Source organism: Desulfobulbaceae bacterium (assembly GCA_027067035.1). Classification (GTDB taxonomy): domain Bacteria; phylum Desulfobacterota; class Desulfobulbia; order Desulfobulbales; family Desulfocapsaceae; genus Desulfocapsa. Next base: position 27 of record JAMOMO010000062.1, on the reverse strand, counting down.
CGGGGCCGGTATGACAGGCAGCGAAAG
>JAMOMO010000061.1 GCA_027067035.1 Desulfobulbaceae bacterium | reverse complement strand
GAATCGGCACGCCAAAAAGATCGGCCTGCCCCATGTTCTCCAGAATTTTACGCGGGAACTCGTCTTTTTCGTCCAACTCTGCCCGATTGGGAATGATCTGCTCGTCGGTGATCTGCTTTGCGATCTCCACAATCATGCTCTGTTCTTCTGTAAGAAAATAATCCATCGTCTCTCCTGTTTACCACCTAAGCAAAGATGCCCCCCAGGTAAAACCGCCCCCAAAGGAACAAACTAAAAGTAAATCCCCACGCTGTAACCTGCCTTCACGGTTCGCCTCATCAAGTGCAAGGGGAATGGAAGCCGCAGATGTATTACCATATTTCTGAACGTTTATGAACACTTTTTCTTTTTTGATACCAAGGCGCGACACGAGTTTTTTAAGGATACGAATGTTGGCCTGATGGGGAATCATCAGGTCCACTGCATCCAGATCAATATTCTCACGAATAAGCAGATCCTGAATGGCGCCTTCCATCGCCTTGACAGCATATTTGAAGACCTCACGGCCCTCCATCAAAATGTGTGCACCCGGATTATCGGGCTGTTGCAGATCCGGATTACATGATGGCGCACTGTGCATATACAGCAGGTTCCAGAGCGTTCCATCGGAAAACAGATTCGAGGCAACAACACCACGTGGATTATCCTGATACTCAAGAACAACCGCTCCCGCTCCATCCCCAAACAGGATACAGGTATTTCTGTCTTCCCAGTTTGTTCGACTGGACAGGGTTTCAGTCCCTATCACCAGAATTTTTTTTCCTTTGTCAACACGGAGATACTTATCTCCGCTGTCCAGAGCGAAAAGAAATCCGGAACAGGCTGCATTCACATCATAGGCAAATGCATTCCTGGCACCCAGCTCTTTCTGAACAAAACAGGCACAGGACGGCATGAGCATATGTGAACTCATGGTGGCAACAATAATGAGATCTATGGAATCCGCATCAACACCTGCCATTTCCATGGCCTTTTCAGCTGCCCCTGCTGCAAGCTGGTAGGTGGCCTCACCTTTCCCGCTGATGCGACGGGTGGAGATACCGGTACGACTGACTATCCACTCGTCACTGGTATCAACCAGTTTTTCAAGATCATTATTGGAAACTATTTTCTGTGGGAGACAGGAGCCAGTTCCAAGAATTACCGCACCCATTATGATTTCTCCGCCAGGGGTTCAAGATTGTCGGCAAGACTCTTCACAATCTTGTCATTTACTTTTATTTCTACAACTTTGGCAGCTTCGAGAATGGCATTTTTAATGGCAACACCATTGGATTTTCCGTGACAGATAATCCCTGTGCCGTTGATACCGAGAAGGGGCGCTCCGCCATATTCTGCATAGTCCACCCGTTTCTTAAACTTTCTGAAAACCGGACGGGCCAGAAAATATCCGACTTTTGCCTTCATTGAGCCCATTATCCCTGTACGGATCATCTCCGTTGCCGCTTCAACCAGCCCTTCACTCACCTTGAGACAGATATTCCCGACAAAACCGTCACAGACGATCACATCGATTTCACCCTGAAAAATATCCCTGCCCTCAACATTCCCGACAAAATTGAGAGAACTGTTTTTCAGCAGAGCATGGGTCTCTTTCACGAGCTGGTTTCCTTTTCCGGTTTCCTCGCCAATACTCAATATACCGACGCGGGGCGACTCTATGTCAAAGACACGGGAAAAGGCTGAGGCCATCAGGGCAAACTGGAAGAGGTGCTGGGGGCGACAATCGACGTTGGCACCCACATCCATCATTACAACAGGTTTTTTCAGCGTGGGAAAGGCGTTGGCGATACCGGGACGGGAAACATGCTTTAGACGTCCGAGTTTCCGGACTGCAGCAGCCATGGTGGCACCGGAATTTCCGGCACTGACAGCTGCGTCTGCTTCACCTTTCTTCACCAGATCAAAGGCGAGCATGACAGAGGAATTCTTTTTCTTTCTGATGGCCTCAACGGGAGACTCCCCCATTTCGATCATCTCAGCAGTATGAACTATCTGCAACCTGGAAAGAATGGATTCCTCCGGGGACATTCTTTCCAGGCAGCGCCGGATGGCAGACTTGTCACCTACCAGGGTCAGCTGCAGATCAGATTCTTCTAGAGCCTGTATTGCCCCGGCTATCTGCTCATCAGGTCCATGGTCTCCTCCCATGGCATCCAAGGCAATCCGCACGTGAAGGCCCTACTCTATTTCTGCATCCAGACTATATACGGAGCGGCCTTTATACATACCGCAGCTGGGACAGATACGGTGTGGCTGTTTCGGCTCACCGCACTCTGAACATGTGGAGAGTCCAGGAGCACTTAAGGCGTCATGGGATCTTCTTTTACGGGTACGGGAATGTGAATGTCTTCTTTTGGGCAGAGCCATGATAAATCCTCCAATAAATACCTTGCCGCAGAAGCGACATAAAATATCTAGTTATTCTGTAGTTTTCTTAAAATTGCAAAGGGAGAATTATCGGAATTCTCCTTACACTTGCACTGGTTTTCATTCAAATTTATACCGCATTGATCACACAAGCCTTTACACTGCTCACCACAAAGGGATTGTTGCGGCATGGCCAAAAGGATCTGCTCTTTCAATATTTCACTGCTTTCAAGCAGTGGATCAATAGTATAAACTATCTCACAATTTTCATCTGTTCCATCATGATCCGGTTCCAGCTCGGGTTCTTCCCCCAAACGATACTGATAGAAGAAATCCTGCCCCACATTGAACTCGATCCTGCAGCCACACCGGTCACATCCCGTGACAATCACTGCGGTGAATTCACCTTCAAGGTCATATATCTCTTCTTTCTTCCGGCTGACGAGAAAGCTCCCGGAAACTTCAGCATCAAACACCGGGACAAGATCCGTAAACTGAACGTGTTCATGGACAGTATACTTTTTGTTCTTTGCGCCGCTCTCAGTCAATACTATTTTCATCAGATCACCACAACTCACCAGATCAGATATGCAAACGAAACTGACAAAAATACCCAATTTTCACAATAATGGCCAGAAAAAAATTCCATTCCTGTAAAACCCTGAGAATTCATGGATTATTTTTTTGATTCCCTGAGGAATTTACAGGATACGGGCTAGACGCTCTGATGTTTTTTCCAGGCGCAGACTTACAATACCAAGAAGAAACTCCAGAAAAAGAAGGGCACTCAGCGGATGCTGATGCTGAAACACTGCAAAATCCGATCGCGACAGCGCCAGCAGGCTGCTGTCTTTAATTGCTCTGACCCGTGTGGCACGTATATGGCCGTCAAGGAGCGCCCCCTCACCAACCACAGCGCCTGGATCAAGCAGTGCTATCACCTGCATTTTTTCCTGAAACCCGGTTTTTTTATGAACCGCAAGATGGCCATGGCTGAGAAAGAACATCTCCTCAACGGTGCTGTCCCCATAATCAAACAGGAGTTCACCGGCAGCGAGGTCTCTTTTTTTCAGAAATGACGACAGTGCCTCCATTGCCCCTTGATCGGAAAGACCCGAGGCTCTCAGCAGTTCATTCACTGCTCTGCTCCCTCACCTTCAAAAGATGCATTCTTTTCTTCAAGAACCTTCACCAGTCCTTCAAATTTATCTTTTCTGATGATGGATTTGAACTGTTCACGATAGTTACGAAGAAAACTGACACCTTCAATATTAAGATCATAGACCTGCCAGCCTTTATCATTTTTGAGCATAACATAACTCACAGGAAAGGGCGCACTGTCATTACTCTTGACAAGGGTCAGCACAGCAGCTTTTTTTCCCTTTATCCTCTCGTCCTTATAGATTATCTCCTGCCCGGAATAGTCCTCAAGCTTGCCAATGTAGGCATTTTCAAGCAGTTTGGTAAAAAGTGTAACAAACTGCTCACGCTGTTCCTGGTCAATCTT
>JAMOMO010000060.1 GCA_027067035.1 Desulfobulbaceae bacterium | reverse complement strand
ATGAAATCGTGCCAGAGGGCGGTTATATCTGTCCTGGTTGTGGTGCCATCCATTTCATGGAAGAAGGCGAGACTGAAGAAGAGGCTATGAAACGCCATCATAGAATCTGGTAGAATTTGCAGGAGCCACTTCTTTCTGCATGGAGTATGTGCGGAAAGAAGTCCTCTTTCATCCAAATGAATGAATATTTGAGAGGATAATTATCCCATGAAATTTCCTAAAATAGATTTTGACAATATGAAGAATGAGGGGACATCATCTGTCACCCCGCAAGAAAGACGAAAATTCCTTAAACTCGGTCTTGCCATTGCAGGTGTCTATGCCGGTGGAAAAGTTTTGAAACTTACATCCATTGTCGGTACCGCACATGCCTCAGGTGGTGGTACTATTGTAGAGAAATACCCCTACAACCCGCATTACAGCATGGTTATCCGTCAATCTCTCTGTATTGACTGTGAGAAATGTGTTGATAAGTGTAATGAGACAAACGATGTTCCTGAATACGGCTACAGGACCAGAATCCTGACTAAACGCTACACCGGAACACTGGATAAGCAGGTTGAGTTCATTCCTGTACTCTGTAACCACTGCAACAGCGCTCCTTGCGTAAGGGCCTGTCCCACCAAGGCTACCTATAAAGATCCTGTCACAGGAATTGTGCGCATGGAAAGTAAAAAATGCATCGGCTGCAAGACATGCATGCTGGCCTGTCCTTACGATGCCCGCTATTTCAGTGCAGCACGCCGTGCCATTGATAAATGTGACTTCTGCTGGGAAAAAAGACTTTCCAAAGGCGAGACTCAGACAGGCTGCTCATCAGCATGTCCAACAGGAGCAAGAACATTTGGAAACCTGACTGATCCTGAAAACATTGTTTACAAACTGGTGCATCAGCTCGAAGAAACCATCTGGGTACTGCGCCCTGCCGATGATACAAAACCCAACATTTTCTACATGAAGGGAAATATGGGCTCTGTGGATAATATTTTAAAAGAGCAGAAATTTAAGTTCTTTGATCCGGACAAAGCCTGATCATCAGTAAACTCTTCCAAAAAGCTTCATCGGCCATGTCGGCTGATGAAGCTTTTTTTTTGCACTACTCTTTGGTACGGCTTCTCTTTTCAAGGTCAACGGGCAGCCATACTGCGCGCATCCCACCGATATAAGCCGGCACCGGTCCAGTGGCATCCTGCCCCCTGATTGCTTTTTGTCTGTAAATCCTGATCATTGAGCAGTATATTCCCAACCGGCATTCAGGGAAAAGCAGCTGCCCCTGCAAAAGCACAGCAGCAGCGGTTCCAACTGTACTCTGCCGCACAGGTCCCCATATACAACCCGTCCCGCCCGCCTCCAGAACCATGTGAAATAGTGATTCTTTTACATCCCATGTCACTGAACATTGTCCGAGCCAGACTACCTGCCTGCCGGAAGCGTATAAAAAATGTATCTAATTTCTTGAAATAAAGAGTGAAAAGCACCTTGTTATTTTTTTACAGCTTATGATAAGATTAATTATATCTGAATTTCGTCTCTGAACACTGATAATACAAGTATCAAAAACACTCACACCGACGACAAAACCATATGGCTCCCAGGCAGGTAACACTTTCCCAATCAGAAGAAGAAACGCGTGATTTTCTGATCAGTATTTCTCTCTTTGACAGTTTCGATGTGGATGAGCTGACTCTTCTTGCCCAGCACATGAGCTATATCCATCTGCAGCGTGGTGAGTTTCTCTTTGTGGAGGGAGATAAAGGGGATTTCATGGGATTTGTTGTTCATGGCGTCCTTGAAGTCCTCAAAAAATCGGCGACCGGTGAGAATGTTATCATTGCCAGGCTCGCCAAGGGAAGCTCCATTGGAGAGATGGCTCTTATTGACAAATCTCCACGTTCAGCAACAGTGGTATCCAGACAGCCAGCCACCATCATTACCCTGACAAGCAAAGGATTTGACAAGCTTACGGAAAAAGCACCACTGACCGGAATCAAAATTATCCAGAAAATCGCCCGATTACTCAGCCTGAATATGCGAAGGACATCAAGTAAATTTGCTGACCTCCTTAATACCTACCCGGTTTAATTCCTTATTCAAAATGAAAAACAACCCCAATAAGGCCCGGTAAACGTCTATTATGCCCGTAACTCCCAAAATATTATTTGCAGATACACAGCCCAGGGAAAACAGCAGCTGTCTGCAGATTTTACAACAGTTTGTATCCGAGAAGAACCTTCATACCTGTTCTGACCCTGAAATCATTCGAGACATTCTTACCAGGAACCTGATCAACCTTCTTCTGCTTAACCTCTCCCTGTACCCTGAAGACGGTATCAAAGAGCTTGAGAAACTGCAGAAAGACTTCCCTGAACTCCTTATCATCGCAGCAATACCCGAGGGAGATGACCAGCTTGAGCAGATGATTCTTGATCTCGATATCTTTTTTTACATCACAACACCCTACAAAGACAGCGACGTTCAGCTTGCCATGAAACGCGGTCTGGCAAAACTGGGCGCCTCGCAATCCAGTGCAGCCACCGAGAAGAAAAAGAGACTCCCGGCATTTTATGGAATAATAGGTGAAACAGCAGTGATGCAGGACCTGTTCACCCTCATCTCAAAAATCTCTGATGATGACTTCGCAACAGTCCTGATTCGAGGCGAATCCGGGACCGGAAAAGAGCTGGTCGCCAAGGCCATTCATCTCCATTCATCCCGAAAAAACAATAATTTTGTACCGGTCAACTGTGCCGCCATTCCCGATGATCTTCTTGAAAGTGAACTCTTTGGTTACACAAAAGGCGCTTTCACCGGTGCCACTCAGAATAAAATCGGCAGAATCGAATATGCTGATGGCGGCACTCTCTTTCTTGATGAAATCGGTGATATGAAACCCACCCTGCAGGCCAAACTGCTTCGTGTACTTCAGGAGAGAGAATTTGAAGCAGTTGGTGGGCTCAAGGCCACCCCCGTTGACACCCGGGTCGTTGCCGCCACCCATTGTGACCTCGAGCAGCTCGTATCCGAAGGTAAATTCCGGGAGGATCTCTATTACAGGCTCTCTGTAATCCCGCTCCACATACCTCCCTTACGGGAACGAAAGGCAGATATACCCATACTCCTCGAATCATTCCTTGAAATGCATGCCGCCAGGCGCGGGAGAGAGAAATTTACCCTGTCCATGGATGTAATGGCCGCCTTACTCAGCTATGACTGGAAGGGAAATGTGCGTGAACTTGAAAATCTTGTTCAGCAGATGTCCATTCTCTGCAGTGGTAAGGAAATTCAACTTGATGATCTTCCGGAACGCATACTGACTGATTTCAACCCCGCAACCGTAGATTATGACGCCATCAACACAATTCTCTCTGAATCCTCACCTGCAAAGACCGGGGAATCAGTCACACCTTCTCCGGGAAAGGGGGCATCTCTGCCGACACTCAATGAGTGGAACGAGGGACAGGTCGACTTCAAGGAACTGATCAATGATTATGAGTCACAACTGATAATAAAGGCCATGAAAATGACAGGAGGGAACAAAAAAGAAGCAGCAAAGCTGCTCAAGCTTAAACGAACGACACTTCTTGAGAAAATTAAGAAAAAAGACCTTCAGGGAATCTGGGAAGAATAATCCCGTTTTTCTGCACAATCAGCCCTGACCGCTCAAGCCGCGATTTTAGCCGACACTGTTTCGATCTTCGCGTGAATATCCTCATCATCAGCAGGGGTCAGTAAAATATCGTCAACACCGTATTTAACGGCTTTTATGACCTTTGTCCGGGTCCATTCAGGTCCGGCGGCAATCAGCGGCAGCTGACTGGCAGAACTGATCTTGATGGCGACACCCAGTGCCTTCTCATCCACTTCAGCCATCACCAGCACAACAGCCCTCACCTCTCCGGGAAGGTGGTCGTTGACACTCTCCTTATAGTCAAGGACCCTGTAGGCATGACCACGGCTTTCAAGCACGGAACAGATTTTGGAGCACTCCCTGTCATCATTACTCACAAGAAGAAATTCAGGGTTCTTTTCTCCCTCTCCCGCCTCTCTCACCCCGACAGAAGATCCGGATGCAGCAGGTGCTGCCTTTCCTGATATTGAAGAGCCTGTACCGCTGCCGTCAGCGGCATCATCGGCACTGTTCTCCTCTGCAAGCTGTTCCAGCTGAAACAGTGGAGCCGGTATCAGAAAATGGAGATTCCCCATCTCCCTGTCACCGATATTTATCCTGCTCGTGGCCATATAGTAAATGACATCGGGCATCGGTTCGTCGGATTCGGAATCAACCTTCATCGGAACAACCTGTTCCAGTGCGGTTTTTATGAATCGGATCTTATTGGGATACTGCTCTTCAAAGACCTTGGTATACACACCTGAAATAATATTGGCAATCTCGCCATAGGCATCTTCAGCGTCATCATTGAAATCTTCTTCAGCAACAATGATATCAAGCTCTGACGGAGGAAGCATAATGAGAGTTCCACCGATAAAAATAGCATCTTTGAGCCCGACATAGAGATAACTTTTCCCCTCTAAATCACCAACCACATCCATATGGGCGAGAATCTGTTTCCCGGACGCCTCATCAAAGAAAAAGTCCTCTTTATTGACAATCTTGGTGGTGTGATCGGTGAACTTTACTTCAGCACCGAGAAGTGCCCCTACTTCATCTCCCATTCGCACGGAACACTCTTTCAGACAGGCATCAACCCGTTTCTTCTGCTTTTGCACATCAAACGGCTTGGCGCCGGGAGTGGTCCCTGACTGTGCCTCGCCGGATGACTGTGGCGCCGCACCATCGGCCTGTTCAGGAGCTGCTTCATTCCCTGCCCCACCTGCTGCATCACCTGCGGTCTGTTCAGCCGCCGCTGTACCGGAACCTGATTCAGCTGAAGCTGCATCCCCGGCCCCCCCCTGCTCCGATGCTGTCTCTGCGGCAGCAGTGTCGCCGGAAGCTCCCTGGGCGGGAGCAGTTTCTTCAGCCGCCGGAGGCTCCTCATCGAGTCCCAACGGTTTTGCAGGAATGAGTAAGGTGAGGTATCCCATCTCAGTATCATTCAGGGTCATTTTAGCCCTGACCTGATAGTAGTTCTGGTTGGGAATTGGATGATCTGATTCTACGTCGACTTTAACCGGAGTAATAATTTCCTGTTTTTTGCGAATAAAACGGAAATTCTTGGGGTACATCTCCTCAAATGTCTTGGTGTAGGCCCCGGCAATAATATTGGCTATTTCACCATAGGAGTCATCAATCTCTTCACTGTAATCTTCCGAGAGTGCTGCTTCCTCAAGTTCATTTTCCGGCAGCATGATAAGTGTACCGCCAAGCCGGACAGCATCTTTGATGGAGATAAGAATACAGCCCTGCCCCTCCACTTCACCACTGAGTTCCATCTCCGAAAAGACAAGCTTTCCGGAGGGCTCATCAAAGAAATCCTCCTTGGATATCAGACGGGTGCTGAGGTCGGACATGACAAGAGTTGCCCCCATCAGGCCACCAAGCTCATCACCCACCCGTTCCTGAACAAGTTCAAGAATTTTATCTATTTTCTTTTTGGCTTTACTCGAGGACATCTACTCACGAAAATGGAAAAACTTTAGAAAATCTTTACCTTTATCAACCTAATAAAAGTATCGACTGATTGGGAATAAAACTTAACTGTAAAGTCACAAAAAAAGTGTGACGGAAAGGGTCATTCACTCTTTGAAACGATATATTTCAGCTCAATCATGAACAGGGAGTTATTCATCTTGAATTGTACAACCACCCGATGGGCGCCTGATATACCACTGGTTTTAAATGACTTGCCGATAATGGTGGTGGGAATGGCAAGTTCAATATCCTTCCCATCGTCGGCAAATGAAATTTTCAGGCTTCCGGCAACCATATTGGCTATTTCACCAATGGCATCTTTCACATCTTCATCAATTTCCTCAACGTCCATTCCGAGAAATGTGCCGGTTATATCCATGGCGACATCAGCCGGACAGTGTACAGCCAGCATCCCGCGGATATCCTTACCAAGTCCTATCATACTTGTGATATTGGCAGGGATATCTCCACCCCTCCCCTCAATAACGTCCATCACCTCAAGCTCAAGCATGAGCATGGTGGAAAAAATTTCTTTTGTGCCATCAATGATGGCCTGCCCGACATTCATTGTACTCTCACTATCCAATCAGTTAACCTGCATTATCATTGTGGTGCAGATGTCTGTGCTGGAGACATCTGCACCTTGAGATTAGAATCTGTATATCACAAGCTGTTACACGGCTTATCGTTCAAGATCCATTTCCACCATAAAACGTCCCTTGCCTGTGTCAAACTCAACAATTATCTTCTCAACATCCTTGTCAGAAGAAAAACTGTACTCACTTCCTGCAATGGTAGTTGGAAGTGACAGGTCAATATCCCGTCCATTTTCAGACAAAATGGTCTTTACATTTCCACCAAGCATATTGGCTATTTCACCAACAGCATCATGAACATCCTCATTGATTTCTGTAACATCCATCATAAGAAAACTGGAAGTTATTGCCATAGCAACACCATATGGAACATGAACGGCAAGTACGCCTTTATGGGTACCTGCAAGTCCAATCATTCCGGTAATGGTGTCAGTTAGGGGCCCATGATCAGTCATTACTTCTTTGACACTGATATCCATCATTACCATAGAAGAGAAAATCTCCTTGGTCGATTCAATCATCTTATCCTGAATCTCCACGCCAACCTCCTTTTACACGCATAATTACAGAAGTGGCCCAAGGACCTCATTTACCTTGTCCGGGGTAAATGGTTTTTTTATTGCACCAATGGCACCCAGAGACTTTGCCTCGCCGATGATATCATCACCTGTCTCAGTGGAGATCATGAGAACCGGGATATCTTTGATGCCGTCACGTGTGGATTTCTCACGCAGAAAGCTGATTCCATCCATATTGGGCATATTGATATCGCTTAATACAATATCAACATCCTCTTTCTCAAGCATCTCAAGTGCCTCCAGACCATCTCCCGCCTCAAAGATATTATCAAAGTCAAGTCCGGCCTGACGTAAAGACCTGCCGATTATTTTTCTCATAGTGCTGGAATCGTCTACCAGCAGTACATTTTTTCCCATTTGTTACCTCCTGCAACATAACTAGATTTACAAACAAAACATCTCTAATTCTGAACATTCAGAATTTACCTTTAAAGATACAACTAATAAAAAGGATATCAGTTTTTTAGAACAAAAATCAAATAACTTTAGAAAAAATTTCACCACCCCTTAAAATAAACACATGGTCTGATTATTGCAACGACCATATGAAACTCACATTTACCACAAAATGAAATGAAAAAAATCGTCACACTTTTATTTATTATCCATCTGTTCGGTCCACCTCTGGTTCATGCCGGGAGTATCCTCACCAGGATCAACAAGATTGCCACCAAAGACACTGTGGAATTGTACTGTTCCTTCTCCACACTGCCGCAATACCGTTCAAACATTCGTGGAAAACGTGTGGATTTCATCCTTGAGGACACAAGCATTGCCCCCGATTTTGTCTTCTTTAAGGCTGACGACAAAATTGTCAAAATTTTGTCACTCCATAAAAACAACAAAACCATTCTTTCATTTTTCTTTCGATATCCGCCACAGCGTTTTGAGGTCACCCCCAATACAAAAGAAAACAAACTCACTGTAAGTATACTTCTCGGAAACCCGTACAGCACGGCACTCCCCAATTTCTCATCAAAACTCCAGGGCCTGACAATACTCACAAGAACCACTAAAGACTATTCAAATCCACTTATAGCCTCACCCTATGCCGCCGACTGGAAAAGCTTTTTCAAGCTCTATGAATCAAAGATCAAGGTGGACATGCCGGTTCAGTTTACCATACTTCCATTTCCAGCGATGGCATTTCTGCTTCCCGACAAACAGAAAAACCGTGATCTGCTCACAAAAGAGATATATGAACTTGCCGGACAGCATTTATGGAATGATATTCTCCCCCTGCTCCTTGAGCGGATAACCGCTGAATCCGACCCTGAAATCAAAAAGAAACTGGCACTTACCTATGGAGATGTGCTGTCGCGCGACAATAACTTCACCGACGCCTACAAACAGCTGTACCTCCTGGCTGATGAGTACTCTGATGAAGAGATCGGAATTTTCGCCAAATACCTTCTCATACTGCTGCGGGCACGATTCGAGGATCCTTTCATAGCCGACTTTGAACTGCGTAAATTACAGACGTCCATGACCCAGGCGAACCCGCTGACTCCCTACTTCCTCATCACTCAGATTGAGACGGCCCTGGCCACAGGTCAGTACAGCCGTATGGAAGAGCTGCTCAAACGTGATGACATAGCCTTTCCTGAAAATACGGCCATCATTAAAGAACTGAGACAGGCCGACTACTGGTACGGTACCGGTGACCTCATAAAGGCCTACATAGGATATCAGCTCCTTGAAGAAAACGAACTGCTGCTCAACAAGATTTTCTCTTTGAATGGTTACTGCGACACCCTTTATCAGCAGAAACAGTTTGCTGACTCCTCACGCTGTTACAGCACCTTGAGCAGCCATCTCAAGGATAAAGCCAAACTAGGCATCATCAACTTCAGGAAATATCTCGCAGAACTTCACTTCACGCCTGATTCCGAAATGGTGGACTATTTTGCACGCATTGAAAACACCTACCCAGGAACAGAGGCCGGATTTCGCGGGGCCATGAAGAAAACGGACCTCCAGTATTTAACTCTCAAAGACTGGAGCAGTAATGCCATCCTCTATTACAGAGCATTTGCAGAAAAATCCAAGACACGTGCCATCCGTGAAGAGGCCAGTTTCAAAGAGGCCCTGATCCATCGCCTGAACAATGAAAACATAACAAGCATGAAACTCATCATGAAGTTTTTACGAGACTTCAGAAAAGGTGAGCTGTATCAGACAGGGGAAGCGCTCCTCATAGAGCTTTTCCCATTGGTGATAAAAGAATATGTCTCCAATCATCAATATGTGGAAGCACTGGTTCTTGCAAAGCAAAACCGCAAACTCTTCCTGAAAAACTGGGTGGATCTCGACCTTCTTGCAGACCTCGCTGCTTCCTATAATTCCATAGGAATTTATGACGAGGCATCCAAACTGTATCTCTACCTTATCACCCTCGCCTCAGAGGACCAGAAAGAACAGTACTATCTCCCTCTTATAACGGCATCCTACGAACATGGGGCCTATAATATTGTTGAGGATTATGCGGATCAATACAGTTTCCGCTACCCCAACGGAAAACACACCACTGAAATTTTAATACTGCGGATAAAAAGTCTGCTTGCGGAAGAACAGTTTTCTGAAGCAATGAAACTTCTTCCCGAGACCATCCCTGCCACCGAAGAATTCTCACTCCTTGCGGCCGGTCTCTATTTCCATGAAAACAATTACAAAAAAGTCGTGCAGATTCTGAACAGAAACATTCCCATCAGTCAGGAGAAAAAGAGTCGCAGTGATTTTATTCTTGCCGAGAGCTACTACCAGCTCGGAGAGTTTGATAAAGCTGGACCGGTTTTTGCAAGAATTCCAAAGGAATCAGAATATCATGATCAGGCACTCTATAGACTTGGGGAACTGTATAAGAACAAAGGCGAAACAGAGACAGCCCTAAAACTCTACAGAGAACTTGTCGAGACAGGAAACAATGAGCTATGGATTAAAATGGCGAAAAAGGAACTGGAGATCAATGCCATTCTTTAGTAATTCCAATATATTCACAGAGACGTGAAACAATGAACCCACTTGACCCCTTTGACTCAAACATACAACTGCTGCAGAAAGTACTTGATCTCAGATCAACAAATCAGCGAGTCATTGCCACAAACATTGCCAATGCGGAAACACCCGGCTACTCACGGAAAGTGTTTGAGTTCGAGGAAGAACTCCAGCAGGCAATAACAGCCACACCCGGCACCCTGGCTACAACAAACAGCCGGCACATATCACTGGCCCCGACAGATGTCAATTCCGTGACGGGCAGTGTCCGGACCATAAAAGACACCACCGGCCTGGGCGATGAAAACAGCGTCAGTGTTGATACTGAAATGATAGACCTGTCGGAAAATGAACTCCTCTATGAGACAGCAGCTCAGCTTCTGAAGAAAAAAATTGCGATGCTCAGCTACATAGTAAGGGAAGGTAAATAATTTAAACGAGGTTTGAGATGGATATATTCACCACATTCGACGTCAGTGCATCGGCACTGAAGGCACAGAGGATACGATTAAATACCATAAGCTCCAATCTTGCAAATGTGGAGACCACATCCACCCCCGAAGGCGGGCCCTACAAAAAGAAATCCGTGTATTTCCAGACAAAGCCCATCGCCTTTAAGGAAGAACTGGATCAGTCAATTCAGGGCGTTGAAGTGACCAAAATTGTCGAAGACCAGTCAGAGCCAAAGAAAATTTATGATCCATCCCATCCGGATGCCGGAGAGGACGGATATGTGGCCATGCCCAATATCAGCGTGATCAAGGAGATGGTTGATATGATGTCAGCAACCCGCTCCTACGAGGCAAATACCACGGTTATTAAGTCTGCCAAGCGTATGGCGCTCAAAGCCCTTGAAATCGGGAGATAATAGCTGATGAACCAGATAATTAATTCCGCCACAGCAGGTACCCTGCCATTGGAACCCGTTGAAACAAATCCGGTTGCCACGGTTGGCTCGGGTTTTTCAAAAGTCATCGAATCAACCATCAACCAGGCCATAAAGGCTGAAGCTGCCGGTGACCAGGCAATCAACGACCTGCAGAGTGGCGAAGCCAAAAACCTGCATGATGTGATGATCAGTGTAGAGAAGGCGGATATTTCTCTCAAAATGCTTGTTCAGTTTCGTAACAAGGCCATGCAGGCCTATGAAGAAATCATGAGAATGCAGATTTAACAGAACAGATTACAGGTCTGTTGTTTTTTACTATTAAACCATGTGAAAAAAGGAATTTTTCATGGCCGAAGAAGAGATCACCCAACAGGAAACGCCGGAAGAGGAAATCGCAATTCCTGAAAGAAAAAATCTGACCACCCTGATACGGGAGTGGCCGTTATCCAGAATCATTGCACTGGTATCTGTTGCCGTTATCTGCCTCGCAGTCTTTACGGTTATTATCATCCAGGCAAGAACAGCCGACTATCAGCTCCTTTATGCAAACCTTTCTGAAAAAGATGCAGGGGCGGTTGTCTCCTGGCTCAAAGGCCAGAAAATTGACTACCAGCTGAAAAACAATGGTCATAACATCTGGATTCCTGCAAACACCCTTTATGAGACACGACTGGAACTTGCATCAAACGGTCTCCCTTCAGGGGGCGGGGTTGGTTTTGAGATTTTTGACAAACAGTCTTTTGCACTCACTGATTTTGTCCAGAAAGTCAATTACACCAGAGCATTACAGGGAGAACTTGCCCGAACCATAACCTCTCTGAGACCGGTTAAAGCCACCAGAGTCCATCTGGCGCTTCCCGAAAAAAGACTCTTTAAAAATCAGCAGAAAAAGGCCACATCATCCATTATTGTCACCCTTGGAAAAGGCGAGACCCTTGACCGGGATCAGGTGCAGGGAATAATTCACCTGGTCTCCGGATCCGTTGAAGGACTCTCTCCTGAAAATGTCACTGTTATTGACAGTTTCGGTAAAGTCCTTGAAGGCAGGGCAGAAAAGGATGATGAACAACGCTTCTCTGTGGATATGCTGGTCTTTCAGCAGGAACTCGAGCGGAGATTTGAGATCAGGGCACAGGATCTGCTTGATAAGACCATGGGCTACGGGCAGGCGATGGTACGTGTTACAGCAAGCCTTGATTTTGCAAAAGTTGAAAAAACAGAAGAGCTCTTTGATGGTGAAGAACCTGTTATCCGCAGTGAACAGTTACAGCAGGAGAGCAGTGGCGGTGTCAGCAGTGGCGGAATACCCGGAGTTGAATCAAACCTGCAGGGGAACACAAATACCGTTGGCGGATCCACCACTCCTCCTTCCTCAAAGACATCGCGCACCACAAATTATGAGATAAGCAAAACCGTCAGTAAGACTATAAATCCGGTTGGAACCATTAAGAACCTCTCAGTCTCAGTCCTTCTCGCTGACAAGATCATTCCGGCAAAGGATGAGGAAACGCAGCCGACGGTGGTAACAAGGGATGCCAAGGAGTTAAAGGCCATAGAAACAATGGTCTCCAGCGCCCTTGGGCTGAACCTTGAGAGAGGCGATAATATAAACGTTGCCTCAATGCCGTTTATGGTCGCATCAGACGATCAGCTCATGGCAGAGGAGATGCCGCGAAACCTCCTCTACGAATATCTGCCTCTTGTGAAAATAGGCCTTCTTTCCCTTGGGGCACTCCTCTTTTATTTTCTGCTGGTACGTCCTATAATAAAGACTATAAAAGGAGAGGTAACCGATCATAACAAGACAGTCACCGACCTTGAAAAGGCCGTTGAAGAAGTAAAACTCGCAAAATTGAATGCTGAGCAGGAACGTGAAGGTCAGGAAGAGCTTGAAGAAGTCACCCCTGACTCGGTTATTACGCTGCGAAATCAGGTTATGCAGAATCAGGTACCGACTGCCTATATTATTAAAAACTGGATAAACGAAGGCTGAGATATGAGTTTTGAGACCCTCACAGGATTAAATAAGGCTGCAGTTCTTCTCATGTGTCTTGGAGAAGAGGCATCAGCAAAAATTTTTGAGGAGCTGAGTGACGAGGAAATAGGTCTTGTAACCAGAACAATTGCCACAATTGATCACATTCCTGAAGATGTGAAAGAACAGGTATTCAGCAGTTTCGAAGAATCCCAGCGAAAATTTGCCGGACTCTTCATAAAAGGCAGCGATTTTGCCAAAAAGGCACTCTCCAGCCTTGATGGCGGCGAACGGACCGAAGAACTTCTTGATCAGTTTATCTCAGGCACAGAAACCCGGCCCCTTGAAACAATAGCACTGATGCAGCCCACCATGGTCGCAGGGCTCCTTGAAAAAGAACATCCCCAGACCGTCTCCCTTGTCCTGTCCACCCAGCACGTGGGACATGCCAGTGAGATCCTGTCACATCTCCCTGAAGAAATCCGTGCAGATGTTGTATACCGTATTGCCAAAATCGAAAAGGTTTCGTCTGAAGTAATAACCAAAATTGAAGATGCACTTCATCGGGAAATTGGACTTGTGGGCACAAAAAAACAGAGCCAGGTTGGTGGTATTGACAAGGTCGTAGATATCTTGAACAATCTCAAAAACAGCATGGATGCCGACATTCTTGACGACATCGAAGAGAACGATCCGGACATGGTGGAAGAGATACGAAAACGTATGTTCACCTTCGAAAACCTCACAGCCCTCGACGGCAGATCGCTGCAGATGATTCTCCGCGAGGTGAATAACGACTCCCTCACCATGGCACTGAAAACCGCCTCCGATGAGATGCAGGAGAAGATTTTCGCCAACATGTCTGCCCGTGCTGCCGATATGATCCGTGACGATCTGGAAGCCATGGGACCGGTTCGTCTCTCTGAAGTTGAAGCCATGCAGCAGTCCATTGTTAAAATCGCAATGAAGCTTGAAGAAGAGGGCAAACTTGTACTCGGGTCCGGAGGCGGCGATGAGCTTGTCTAGGTTCTACAAGACACATGCCGATTTCCAGGCCAAAGCCGTTTTACAGGACACCTCCCCGGACAGTAATGTTCCTGTCTGGGAGTCCATTGTCCGGGAAGAACCTCCCGTGGTGGAAGTGGAAATCCCTCCGGAATCAGCTGAAGAGGAAAAAAGCAATCCCCGGGAACAGGAATTTGTGCCGCCGCCTGAAGAGACGCCTCAAAACAGCATTGAACAGGATGAAATCCCCCAGAAAGAACCTCCTCCTGCTGCACAGGAACCTGCCGTCGATCTTGAGGTGATTCGCCAGAACGGCTTCACTGCGGGTGTTGCTGCAGGCAGACAGCAGGCAGAAGAAGATTTTGAAAACAGTGCAAAGACGCTTATGCGTATCTGTACAGAGCTGGACAAGCTTCGGGAAACCATTCTTCAAAACAGTGCAGGAGAGATGAAGGAACTGGTTCTGGCCATCAGTGAAAAGATCATCAGGCATTCAGTTACGGAGCAGGAGGAAACGATCATTGCCACCATCAAGGATGCCATTCATCTTGCCGTAAAATCCGATGCATTCCAGATTCAGATTAATCCCGATGACCTCAAGGCTGTTGAAGCACGAAAAAAAGAAATCATTGATTCCATAAGCGGTCTCGACAACATCGTCCTCAAACCCGACGCCACCGTTGAACGCGGCGGATGCAAACTCGAATCAACATGCTGTACCGTTGACGCAACCATTGCCAGCCAGATTAAAGTAATCCATGACTCGGTTATGGCAGAAGACGGCCTCCATGATCCGGACCAGCCCGCCTGATTCTGTACAGATCCATGAGAGCAACCCAGAGATTTCCATGACACTTTTTTCAGGATCCATCGATGATATTCACCCCATCCGCATATGGGGAAAAGTCACCCGGATAGTCGGTCTCATCATTGAAGGATACTGTCCCTACGCCTCAGTTGGTTCGCTGTGTGAACTCACTCCCCTTGACAAATCGGAACCCATTCTCGCCGAAATTGTGGGCTTCAAGGAATCCAGAGCATTGCTGATGCCCCTTGGAGAACTGCGAGGCCTTGGACCAGGGTCGAAAATCCGGGTCATCAAGGCAAGTGCAACCATTAAGGTCGGCGCAAATCTCCTGGGCAGGGTTATTGACGCCATGGAAAATCCCATCGACGGCCAGGCCGTCCCCCTGCTTGAAGAGGAAAAACAGATCTACTCCCTGCCACCCGGCCCCATGGAGAGAAAAAACATTTCCGAGCCGCTGGATCTCGGGATTCGTGCCATCAATGGGCTTATCACCTGTGGAATGGGGCAGCGCATGGGGATCATGGCAGGATCGGGTGTCGGAAAAAGTGTCCTTCTTGGTATGATGGCCCGATATGCCAGGGCTGACATCAACGTCATCGCGCTCATTGGGGAGCGTGGCCGTGAAGTGCGCGAATTCATAGAACGTGATCTCGGAAAAGAAGGTCTGGCACGATCCGTCATTATTGTGGTAACCTCAGACCAGTCCCCACTGCTTCGCATGCGGGGCGCGTTTGTGGCAACATCCATTGCAGAATATTTCTGCAATAAAGGCAAAAATGTCCTGTTAATGATGGACTCGGTAACCAGATTTGCAATGGCCATGAGAGAGATCGGTCTTGCAATCGGTGAGCCGCCTACCACAAAAGGCTACACACCGTCCGTCTTTGCCACCCTGCCAAAGCTGCTCGAACGCGCCGGACGATTTTCCGGCAAAGGGTCGATCACCGGACTGTACACCGTTCTGGTGGATGGCGATGACATGACTGAACCTGTTGCAGATTCTGTCCGTTCCATACTTGACGGGCATATTGTACTCTCCCGTGCACTGGCAGCAAAAAACCACTACCCTGCCATTGATGTCATGAACTCTGCAAGCAGAATCATGCGTGAAATCACCCATGCCAGACATATTGAGCTCGCGGGACGAGCCCGAAACGTCCTTGCCACCTACAATGAAGCAGAAGACCTTATAAACATCGGTGCCTATGCCAAAGGATCCAATCCGAAAATTGATTTTGCCATCAGCAAGATAGATGCAATTAATTCCTTTCTCTGTCAGGGATATGACGAAACGACACCGTTGAAGCAGACAGTTGAATCACTCGGAATGCTTTTAAGTGAGAGAAAAGAGGACTCCGGAGAACGTCAGGATAGAAGGGAAAGTGATAAACAGGAAGAGTTATGACCATTCCACCCCGCACACTCCACTGCACTCCCCTGATCTTCCCCATCTCCTCCCCTTGTACCTGAGCCCTCACCACTCTAAGACCTGCCTGACAGGCCGGGACTAAAAAACAGCAGACAATGTCACCGAAACCATTTACCCTCGACTCAGTCCTCTCATATCGCAAGCGACAGGAAAGCGTTGCCCAGGAAAAATTTGTTCTGGCGGAGCTTGCCGTTTCAAAAGCCAGTGAAATGCTGGCCAAAGAGGAGCGTGATCTGCAGCTTCTCATTCACAAGCTTGAAAAAGAACAGGAAGCCGGAATTTTTGCAATGGATCTTGCTCGATATCAAAACAGAATTGAAGTCGGGAGGGCAGAGGTGATCAGGCTGCAGAAAATTCTCGAGGAAAAAAGAGACATTGCCGTAAAAAAGCGCCGGAGACTTCTTGAAAAGGCAAAGGAACACAAGGTACTCAAGACACTTAAAGAACAACAGAACCAATCATGGAGGGAATATCTTGACAAGAAAGAAGCTGCCATGCTTGATGAAATTGCCATTCTCCACCATGACCGCAACTCAAGCTGACATCCGTTAATCATCACATCCACCTTCAAGCCCCACAGGAAATCCCATGTATTTCAAAACAATCTCAGTTCACATCGCCATATTCATCCTCCTTTCAACCACCACTCCGGCATTCTGTGCAGGCAGCGACGCAACGGAAACACCACAGAAGCAGAATACGGGTATTCAGCCGGAGAAGGAAAAATCCTACTCGTCAGTGGAGGAGAGAAGACTCTTCGCAGTCCTCCAGAATGAGCGTGATAATCTTGCAGAAGAGAAAAAAGTTCTGGTTTTGAAGAAGAAGGAGCTAAAGACCCTGCAGGCCGAAGCCGATAAGAAACTTGAGTTACTTGATGAAAAACTCGCTGAATTAAAGAAAATACAGAAGAAAATTGAAGAATTACTGGCAAAAAAAGATGCAAGAGAACTACAGAAGACAAAGGATCTGAGCCTTATTTATGCCAAAATGACTCCGGAAAAGGCGGCATTATCGCTCTCTGCACTTGATGAACAGCTTGCCGCAGATCTACTGGCAAACATGAAGGTCAAGTCAGCTGCAAAAATTCTGGACAGAATGGATAAGGTAAAGGCATCGCAGCTCAGTACAGTATTTACGACCATAAAAGTGGAGTAACAGTGAATGGAAGCATTACTTCTTAACCCAACACCACCACCGCAGAAGCCTGCATCGCAACCCGCAAAATACTCCGCGGAAAACGAAGGCAGTGAGTCTTTTTCCCCTGCCATGGAAAAAGCTGCAAAAAAAGTTGACAAGAAGAATGAACAGGCGAGCAGTGTTTCCAAAGAAAGCCCCCAGACGGAATCCAGCGAAAGCGACGCCGTCAGCACATCAGAAACTCCCGTTGATGCTGAAACCAGTGAGGTCAGCCCTTCTGAAGATGCCCCGCAGGATAGTTCAACTGAAGCTGTTGCCGGTCTTGCAGGACAGCTCCCTGCTGAAAACGCCGCAGATATCAAAATACCGAAATCCACACTGGGTCAGACAAC
>JAMOMO010000059.1 GCA_027067035.1 Desulfobulbaceae bacterium | reverse complement strand
AAATCAGGCTTCAACCTTCTCTGCTGTCTTATTATTACCAAATGCTTCTATCTGACAGGTCAACTGCTCATTGGTGAATCCACCCATGGAGATTGCAAAAGTCGGGCAGTGAGATGCGCAGATACCACAGGCTTTACATGATGCCGATACGGTCTTCGCCTTTCTCTTCTTGCCGACTTTTTCCATCTGTATTGCACCATAGGGACAGAGACTGACACAGATACCGCAACCGATACATTTATCCTGTTCAACACTGGAAACAATCGGATCAACCGTCACATACCCCTTCACCAGTGGCATGGCAGCCTTTGCCGCAGCCGCCTGGGCCTGTACGATGGTCTCTTCAACAGGTTTTGGCGCATGGGCCAGCCCGCAGACATAAACACCGTCAACGGCAGCCTCAACCGGACGAAGCTTCACATGGGCTTCAAGAAAGAAGCCATTGGCAGTAACCGGAAGCTTCAACATCTTTGAAAGTTCATCCGTCCCGTCAGGAACAATGCCGACTGACAGGGCTACCAGATCCGGAGTCATGGTGACCTCTTCCTGCATGATCGTATCAAAGAAGTCTATCTGAACCTTGGCTCCCCTGGAACTTACAACAGGTCTGCGATCAACCTCATAGGGAATAAAAATCACACCTTTTTTACGGGCCTCCAGATAGGCATCCTCAGCAAATCCATAGGTTCTCATATCCCGATAGAGCACAATAATCTGAGAGTCGGGATTGATTTCCTTGATCTTTAAGATATTTTTGATTGCATGATTGCAGCAGACCTTGGAGCAGTAGTTAAGATCCTCACCCCTGGAACCGGCACACTGAATCATTACGATTGAGTCAGGAGCACGGTTTTTGGCACGTCCGGCAAGCTTTGTCTCAAGCTCCTGCTGGGTAACAACCTTTTTGGACTTGCCAAGCTGGTAGAGATCAGGACGATGCTCGTGACCGCCTGTTGCAACTACGATGACCCCGTGATCATAGGTCTGTTCTTTCTTTTTCCTGCCCTTACCACTCTCAATCACTGAACTGAAGTTCCCGATAAAACCGGTGGTCTGAGCCAGTGTCGCATCTGTCAGGACATCAATGTTTTTTGACTTTTTGACACTTGCCGTGAGCTTTTTGAGATATGCTGCGGTTGTGTCACCCGACAGGGTAGTCTTGAGATTCTGGAGATTGCCGCCGATCTTTGAGCCCTTTTCGATGAGCACGGAATGAAAACCCTGATCAGAAAGAGACAGCGCAGCTGTCATTCCAGCAATACCACCACCAATGATAAGTGCCTTGGGGATTACCGGCACAGTCTGCTCGGGAAGTGGCTGAATATGGGCCGCTTTGGAGACTGCCATACGAACAAGATCCTTTGATTTCTCTGTGGCAGCTTCCGGCTCGTTTGCATGTACCCAGGAACACTGATCGCGAATGTTAACCATCTCAAAGAGATTCCTGTTCAATCCCGCATCTCTCAGAGTCTCCTGAAAAAGAGGCTCATGGGTACGGGGAGAGCAGGCGGCGATGACCACCCGGTTCAGCTTCTGTTCCTTGATTGTCTTCTTGATCTGTTCCTGTGCATCCTGGGAGCAGGAGTAGAGGTTTTCTGTATAATAGGTCACATTCTCCATGCCGCCGGCATCCTCAGCAACTTCGGGACAATCAACAACTGAACTGATGTTGATACCGCAGTGACAGACAAAAACGCCGATCCGGACCTCATCCTCATCTGTTACAGCAAGCTCATCGGGATACTCTTTGTTCACAGTTCCCTTGCCACGCTGTTTTTTCAGAACAGTGGAGGCAAGAACTGCAGCACCGGATGACTGGGTCACTGATTCAGGGATATCCTTGGGCCCCTGGAACGCTCCTGCCACTACAATTCCATCCTGACTGGTTTCAAGCGGTGTAAAGGTCCCGGTCTTGCAGAAATCGTAATGATTCAGTTCAATCTTGGTAATATCTGCAATATTTCTGGCATCTTTGGGAGATTCCAGACCAACGGAAAGCACCACCATATCATGGGCATCAAACCTGTGCTGCCCGTCAAGTGTGGAGTAGGTCAGTTTAAGATGGTTCTCCCAGGGAGTAACGTCAGCCACTTTCGCACGGACGAATTTGATTCCGATGGCCTCGGCACGCTCCCTTGCGGCATCAAAGTCTTTGCCCTGAGTCCTGATATCCATGTAGTAGATGGTAATATCCACTTCCGGATCATGCTCTTTGGTTACCAGTGCCTCTTTGATTGCATACATACAGCAGACAGAGGAGCAGTAGCCGTTGTCACAACCGAGATCCCTGGAACCGACACATTGAATAAAGGCCATGGATTTAGGGTGACGACCATCTGAAAAGCATTTAATCTCACCAAGAAATGGTCCTGAAGCCGTGGTCATACGCTCATATTCATACGCAGTTACCACATCAGGATGTTTGCCATAACTGAATTTCTCAAGGGTTTCAGGGGCAATTTTCCCAAATCCGGGTGAGAGTATCACTGCACCGACCTTAAGATCACGCGCCTCTGTTTTCTGATTGAAATTAATGGCATGACTCTGACACACCGGAACACAGATCTGGCAGGTATCATGCTGCACATGCATACAGGATGACGGGTCGATATAATAGGTCGCAGGCACAGCCTGGGCATAATCGATATGAATCGGCCGGGTGACTGCCAGCCCTTCATTGTATGGATCTGAATGGTGCTTCGGGCAATACTGAGTACAGAGACCGCAGGCAGTACAGGCATCCGCGTCAATATAACGTGGTCTGATATTCAGTTTTGCAGTAAAATTTCCAGGGTTACCCTCCAATGCAAGAAAATCAGCATTGGTAATCATCTCAATGTTTGGAGACCGACCGGCCTCTACCAGCTTTGGCGCCAGGATTCAGAGAGAACAGTCATTGGTTGGAAAGGTCTTGTCAAGCTTGGCCATAACACCGCCTACTGCAGGCGATTTTTCTACCAGATAGACGTAATAACCAAGGTCGGTCATATCGAGAGCAGCCTGAATCCCGGCTATACCACCGCCGAGTATCATCACTGCCCCTTCTCTCTGTATCATTGCTTTTCC
Source organism: Desulfobulbaceae bacterium (assembly GCA_027067035.1). Lineage (GTDB taxonomy): Bacteria > Desulfobacterota > Desulfobulbia > Desulfobulbales > Desulfocapsaceae > Desulfocapsa. The sequence goes on along the minus strand of JAMOMO010000059.1, from coordinate 854 downwards.
CATTACAATCTCCGGGCTAATATTTGTAATATTGTATAATCAGTATTGTTCCCACCATGTAGCTGACGGTGGGAACCTCATTTCTAATAAATCGTTTAAACTGTTTCCAACTTGTTTATTTTTATGGCACACACCTTTGCTTCAGGGATCTTGCAGTGCGGATCAAGGGCATCATTGGTAAGAAGATTTGCCGATGCCTCCTTGTAATGAAAAGGAATAAACACAAGTCCCCTGGTAATTCTATCTGTGATGCGAACTGCAAGTTCAATGCTTCCACGACGCGAAGAGGCTGCAACCATTTCATTGTCTGCAAGCTGCAGTGCCGCGGCATCTTCAGGATTCATCTCAAGATATGCAGCAGGTGCTGAACTCTCAAGGACTTCAGACCGTCTGGTCATGGTTCCTGTATGGTACTGATAGAGGACTCGACCCGTTGTGAGAACAAAGGGATACTCATCATCGGGAATTTCCGCGGGTCCATTCCAGTCTATCGCTGACAGCCACGCTTTTCCTCTTGGAAAACCGCCCTCATGCAGAATCGGGGTACCCGGATGATCCTTGTCGGGACAGGGCCAGGCAAGGGACTCTTTTTCCAGTCTCTCGTAACTCATTCCGGCCATGGCAACCCAGCACTCTGTTATCTCGGAGAAGACCTCTGCAGCAAGTGGCGGGACAGTATGAAACACCGGATCAGAACTGCCATGATATCCGCCGTTTCTATTTCCAAGCATTCTGTTACTGACCATGTTGATGATTGAGAGATCATCCCTTGCATCCCCTGGAGGAGGCACTGCACGTCTCACCCGCTGAACCTTCCGCTCAGTGTTGGCAAAGGTTCCATCCTTTTCTGCAAA